>JBGPJS010000165.1:0-7986 GCA_041485505.1 Gemmatimonadota bacterium
ATCAGGGTGATGCCGGTGATGAAGACCGGGATCGTGAGGAAGAGGATGTAAAGCCACGGACGGCCGAGCTGCACGATGCCTCCTAGCGACGCCGCGCTTCACCAGGGTGGTAGGCGGCTTCGAGGTGGGTCCGAATCTCCTCGAAGGCGATCGGCCAGGTAAGGACGCCGACCAGAAACAACGGGCGGATGACTCGCATGGCAACCCCTCATCCTTCGGCGTGCGGGGTCTCATCTTCTCGTCGTAATCTGGCCCTGCGTGGCTCTGAAGTGTACTCTTGGGACCGTGTCCGAGCCCTTACTCGCCCCTCTGCCCTGCTCGCCGGCCAACATCTCCCCCAACCCCTTACCGTATCGGGGAGGGGAGTCGCTTTGCGCCGGGATCAGCTCCCCTCCCCCGTCAGGGGGAGGGGTTGGGGGAGGGGTCAGGCGGAGGGGACGGTCATGATGGAGATGAGGCGTGGCTGAAATACTGGATCGGCTGAAGGCCGCGCTCGCCGGGCGCTACACCATCGAGCGCGAAGTGGGTGCCGGCGGCATGGCCACAGTGTATCTCGCGGCGGACGTCAAGCACCGCCGCAAGGTGGCGGTGAAGGTGCTCCGTCCGGAGCTGGCCGCCACCCTGGGTTCCGAGCGCTTTCTACGCGAAATCGAAATCGCCGCCGGGCTACAGCATCCCCACATTCTGCCGTTGCTCGACTCCGGTGAAGCTGGCGGGCCTGATGACCCTGCTGGCGGGCTGGGCGGTGCCGCTGACGGGCGCGGCGGTGCCGCGCCCCTACTGTATTATGTGATGCCCTTCATCGAAGGGGAATCGCTCCGGGACCGGCTGGCCAAGCAGGGGGAGCTGCCGATTTCGGAGGCAGTGAAGATCCTGGCCGAGGTGGTCGACGCCTTGGCGTACGCCCATTCCCGCGGCGTAGTCCACCGAGACATCAAGCCCGACAACGTAATGCTCTCCGGCCGCCACGCCCTGGTGACCGACTTCGGCGTGGCCAAGGCGGTGAGCGAGGCCACCGGCCGCCAGCAGATGACCACGGCCGGAGTGGCCCTGGGCACTCCGGCCTACATGGCGCCGGAGCAGGCCGCGGCGGATCCCAACGTGGATCACCGTGCCGACATTTACGCGGTGGGCGCGATGGGCTACGAGTTGCTCACCGGGCAGCCACCGTTCACCGGTCTCACGCCGCAGATGGTCCTCGCAGCGCACGTCACCCAGGCGCCGGAGAACGTCAGCACTCGCCGTCCTGCGGTTCCCCCGGCGCTCGCTTCGGTGATCATGAAGTGCCTGGCCAAACGACCGGCCGACCGCTGGCAGAGCGCCGACCAGCTGCTGGGGCAATTGGAGCCGCTGGCGACACCGAGCGGTGGAAGCACACCCGCTTCCACGGCACCGTACATGGCGACGACCGCCACGGGGGACCGCTGGTACGGGCATCCGATCCGAGTGGCAGGGCTCTTTGCCCTCGCATCGGTCGCCGTGCTCGGCGCGGTCTACTTCCTGACCATCCAGCTCGGACTCCCCAACTGGGTGCCGTGGGGTGCGCTCGCGCTGCTGGCCGCGGGGCTCCCGATCATGATCGTGACCGGGCTCATCGAGCGGCGGCGGGCTCGCGCCCACGCCTCGGGTGCCATCCCGACGAGTGGAGAGAGCACCCTCCACGGCTGGTTCACCTGGCGGAAAGCCATCATGGGTGGGGTGACGGCCTTTGCGGTGCTCGGCATCGGGACGCTGGTCTACACTGCCATGCGGCTCCTGGGCATCGGCCCCGTGGGGACGCTGGTGGCGAGCGGCAAGCTCGGCGCGCGCGACAAGATGATCATCGCCGACTTTGAGAACCGGGCCTCGGATTCGACCCTTGGACCCTCGGTCACCGAGGCCTTCCGGATCGATCTGGCCCAGTCGCAAGCGGTGAAGGTGGTGAGTTCCTCGGAAGTGGGGGACGCGCTGCAACGGATGAACCGGGACCCCAAGAAGCCCTTCGACGCCACCACCGCGAAGGAATTGGCGGTGCGCGAGGGCGCCAAGGCCGTGGTGGTGGGCGAGATCAGTCCCATTGGCGCCGGTTTCGTGCTCTCGGCCAAACTGGTCGCGGCAACGGGGGGAGTCGAACTGCTGGCACTCCGGGAGACTGCCGAGGACAGCCGCGGGATCCTCAAGGCCATTGACCGGCTCTCGGGACGGATGCGGGAGCGGATTGGGGAATCGCTGCGCACCATCCGGGCCACCGGGCCGCTCGACCAGGTGACGACCTCCTCACTCGAGGCGCTCCGGCTCTATTCCGACGGCGCCCGGGCCAGCGACATCGGGGAGTCCGAGCGGGCGATTAGCCTGCTCAAGCAGGCCATCGCGCTCGATACCGGCTTCGCGATGGCCTGGCGCAAGCTTGCGGTGGTGCTGGGCAACTCCTTCGCGTCGCAAGCGGAGGAATTTGGGGCCGCAACCAAGGCCTTCCAGTACCGGGATCGTCTTCCCGAAATCGAACGCTATCTCACCACGGCGTACTACCACTCCACGGTAGACTACGATCCCGAGAAGGAGGTCGCTTCCTACCAGGCCGTACTGGCCATCAACCCGGACGAGCTCACCGCGCTCAACAACCTCGCACTGGTCTACGAGCAGCGGAGGCAGTGGGCCCAGGCGGAGCCGATGTTTCGCCGCGCGGCGGACCTGGAGGCAACGGCCATCTTCTACCAGGGTCTGGTCCGGACCCAGATGGCGCAGGGGAAGGTCACGGAAGCCCGAGCGTCGCTGGCACAATTCGCTGCTGCGGTGCCGGAGAGTCCGGTGGTTCGGGGACTCAGGGGGCGGATGCTGGCCAGCCTGGGACAGTACGACAGCTCCGCAGCGGAGCTGCAAGCGCTTCGCCAGGAGCACCGGGAGCTCAACTACCAGGGCGGCGCGAGTTTTTCCCTGGCCACCGTCGCTCAGATCCGCGGCAAGCTTGATGACGCGGAGCGGTACTATCGGGATGCCATGACCGCCAATGAGAAGCGGGGGGTGCTGGGAGGGTACCTGGGTGCCGCCAGCGCGCTGGCCGGATCCCAGGCGCTCTATCGGCGCGATCCGACCCTGGCGATGAGGAGCCTGGAGGCCGTGCTCGCGCGCCATCCGCTGAACTCGCTTCCGGCACTCGATCGACCCTACTCTGCGCTCGCGGTGTCTTACGCCAGGGCGCAGCAGCCCGAGCGCGCCAAACGCCTGCTCGCCGAGTACGAGGTGACCGTGCCTGAGGGCATCCGCCGGGGCGACGAAGTGCGCCATCAGGCGGCCGGCTACGTGGCTCTGGCGGAGGGGCGGACGCAGGATGCGATCAGCGAATTCCGCGCCTGGTACGACGAGACCGGATGCCCCAGGTGTGCCCAGTTCGAGATCGGGGCCGCTTACGAACAGGCCAAGCAGCCCGACTCGGCCCTGGCCGCGTACGAGCGGGGTGTCACCAGCCCTGCCGGACCCAACAGCGTTTACGATCAGGCCTGGACCCTGGCGCAGAGCTACCAGCGCCTGGGCGAACTGTACGAAGAACGCGGGAACAAGGACAGAGCGCTCGACTACTACGGGCGCTTCGTGCAGCTCTGGAAGGACGCGGACCCCGTCCTGCAGCCGCAGGTGAAGGAGATCAGGGAGCGGATGACGAAGCTGGCGGGGGAGAAGTGACCCCTCCCCCGACCCCTCCCCGTCCCGCGGAGGGGAGTCGCTTCGCGCCCAGATCAGCTCCCCTCCCCCGGAGGGGGAGGGGCTGGGGGAGGGGTCAAACGGAGGCGACAGTCACAAGGGAGATGATGCGTGGCTGAAATGCTGGATCGGGTGAAATCGGCCCTCAGCGGTCGCTATGCCATCGAGCGCGAGGTCGGCGCCGGAGGCATGGCCACGGTCTATCTGGCCGAGGACGTGAAGCACCATCGCAAGGTGGCGGTGAAGGTGCTGCGGCCAGAGCTGGCGGCGACCCTCGGCCCCGACCGCTTTTTCCGGGAGATCGAGATCGCGGCCCAGCTGCAGCATCCCCATATCCTGCCATTGCTCGACTCCGGAGAGGCCGAAGGGTTCCTCTACTACGTCATGCCTTTTGTTGAGGGCGAATCGCTTCGGGAGCGGCTGGCCCGACACGGCGAGCTGCCGGTCCACGAAGCGGTGCGGATTCTCCTTGAGGTGGTGGACGCGCTGTCCCACGCCCACAAGCGCGGCGTGGTGCATCGCGACATCAAGCCCGACAACGTGATGCTCTCTGAGCGCCACGCCCTGGTCACCGATTTCGGTGTGGCCAAGGCGGTGAGCGAGGCGACCGGCCGCAACCAGCTCACCACCGCGGGCGTGGCACTCGGCACCCCGGCCTACATGGCTCCGGAGCAGGCGGCGGCCGACCCGCATATCGATCATCGGGTGGATATCTACGCCATTGGGGCTATGGGCTATGAGCTGCTCTCGGGGCGGCCTCCGTTCACGGGATCGTCCTCCCAGGAGATTCTGGCGGCCCACGTGACGATGGCGCCCGAGCCGGTGTCGGTCCGCCGGCCGGCGGTTCCGCCACCCCTCGCCGCTGTCATCATGAAATGCTTGGCGAAGCGGCCAGCGGACCGCTGGCAGAGTGCGGAAGAACTCAGAGCGCAGCTCGAGGCGCTGGCCACGCCGAGCGGCGGCATCACACCCACCTCCACGGCACCGTACGCGGCAGCCACGGTCGCGACCGATCACGGGTACGGACATCCGATTCGGGTGGCAGGGCTCTTCACCTTGGCCTCGGTCGCCATCCTCGGCGCAGTCTACTTCATCACGATCCAGCTGGGCCTTCCGGATTGGGTTCCCTGGGGTGCCTTGGCGCTGCTCGCCGCGGGGCTTCCGATCATGGTCGTGACCGGTCTCATCGAGCGGCGCCGGGCCCAGGCGCTCGCGAGCGGTCGGATGACGATGAGCGGGGAGACCGCACTGCACGGCTGGTTCACCTGGCGCAAGGCCACGACCGGCGGCGTCCTGGCTTTCGCGGTGCTTGGCGTGCTCACCATTATCTACACAGCCATGCGGCTCCTGGGCATCGGCCCGGTGGGGACGCTGGTCGCCTCGGGCAAACTCACGGCGAAGGACAAGCTGATCATCGCCGACTTTACCAACCGCGCATCCGACTCGACCTTGGGCCAGTCGGTCACCGAGGCGTTCCGGATCGACATCGCTCAATCACCGGTGGTGAACGTTCTCGGCACCTCCACGGTGAGTGATGCCCTGACCCGGATGCACCACGACTCGAAACTGCGGCTGGACCCCGCCACGGCACGGGAGGTGGCCGTGCGGGAAGGAGCCAAAGCGGTCGTGGTGGGAGAGATCAGCCCGATCGGGAAGGGCCTGGTACTCTCGGCCAAGGTGCTGGCCGCGGTGGATGGCGCGGAACTGGTGGCGGTACGGGAGACCGCTGAAGATTAGGGCCAGATCCTCAAGGCGATCGACCGGCTCTCCAAGCGGGTCCGGGAGCGGATCGGCGAATCGCTCCGGAGCATTCGGTCCAACGAGCCCCTGGAGCAGGTCACCACCGGCTCGCTCGAGGCACTCCGGCTGTATACCGAAGGGGCCAAGGCCAGCGACGCGGGCGAAACCGATCGTGCCATCCCGCTCCTCCAGCAGGCCATCGCGCTGGACACCAGCTTCGCGATGGCCTGGCGGAAACTGGCGGTGGCAATCGCCAACTCCCGCGGCAGCAAGGCGCAGGCCATCGCGGCGGCCACCAAGGCGTACGAGCATCGCGACCGGCTCACCGAGGTCGAGCGCTATCAGACGACTGCGTACTACTACTTCAATGTGGATCGCGATCCTGAAAAGGTGATCAGCGCCTACCGGGCCATCATGGAACTCAAGCCCGACGACCCGATCGCACCCAACAATCTCTCTCTGATTCTCAGCCAGCGGCGCCGGTGGGCCGAGGCGGAGCCGATCGCGCAGCACTACGTGGACCAGGGTGGGAACGGCGTCATCTTCATTCAACTCATCCATGCCCAGATGTCCCAGGGCAAGAACACGGAGGCCCGGGTTTCGCTGGCGGAGCTTGCCCGCCGGGACTCCGGAAGCACCCTGCTGCACTTCGTGCGCTCCCAGTTCTACGCCTCAAACCATGTCTTTGACAGCGCTCGCACCGCACTCCAGCAGGTAACGCGGGCCTCCCGTGATCCGTCGGACCAGTCCTACGTCGCCAGCGGGACTTCGGCGCTCACCCTGACGCAGGGCCAGCTGGCCGAGGCCGAGCGTCAACTGCACGACTTCATGGCGGTGGGTGAACGTCGCGGACTGCCCCAGGACTATCTCACCGGTGCGGCCAACTTGGCGAACATCCAAGCGCTCTATCGTCGCAACCAGGCCGAGTCAGTGAAGATCCTCGAGGGGGCGTTGGCCAAGCATCCCTTGGCCAGCCTGTCGGCGCTCGACCGGCCTTACACCGGGCTGGTGACGGCCTTTGCGTTGGCGGGACAGCCGGCCCGGGCCCGCCAACTGCTCAACGAGTATCAGACCGCAGTGCCGGAGATGGTTCGTCATGGTGATGAGTTCCGGCATACCGCGGCGGGCTATCTGGCTCTGGCGGAGAATCGGCCCCAGGATGCGATCGCCGAGTTCCGGCTCTGGTGGGATGAATCGGTGGGTTGCACCAACTGCGCCCTGCCCGACCTGGGGCGAGCCTACGACCTGGCCAAGCAGCCGGACTCAGCGCTGGCGGTCTACCAGCGTGGGGCCGAGAACCCGGGCGGAATGTTCCGGATGTTCGGCGACCAGTGGAACCTGGCCCATCAGTACCGCCGGCTGGGTGAGCTGTACGAGGAGAAAGGCAACAAGGAGAAGGCGCTGGACTATTACGGCAAGTTCGTCGAACTCTGGAAGGGGGCCGACGCCGAGCTGCAGCCGCAGGTGAAGGAAGTCAAAGACCGGATGGCGAAGCTGGCGGGGGAGAAGTAGGACTGAGGACTAAGGACTAAGGACTAAGGGCTGAGGGCTGAGGAATGAGGACTGAGGACTGAGAGGAGCGATGGGGAAACTCGGTGGCTGAGATGGTGGAACGCCTGAGAGCCACGCTGGCCGGCCGCTATGCCATCGAGCGCGAAGTCGGCGCCGGAGGCATGGCCACGGTCTACCTGGCCCAGGACGTCAAGCACGAGCGCAAGGTGGCGGTGAAGGTGTTGCGGCCGGAGCTGGCCGCGACCCTGGGCTCCGAGCGCTTTCTGCGCGAGATCAAGATCGCGGCGCAGCTGCAGCATCCCCACATCCTGCCCCTGCTCGACTCCGGTGAGGCCGATGGGTTCCTCTATTACGTCATGCCCTTCATCGAAGGGGAATCGCTCCGGGACCGGCTGGCCAAGCAGGGAGAGCTGCCGATTCCGGAGGCGGTGAAGATCCTGGCCGAGGTGGTGGACGCCCTGGCCTACGCCCATTCCCGCGGCGTGGTGCACCGCGACATCAAGCCCGACAATGTGATGCTCTCGGGCCGCCACGCCTTGGTGACCGACTTCGGCGTGGCCAAGGCGGTGAGTGAGGCGACCGGCCGCAACCAGCTCACCACCGCAGGCGTGGCACTCGGCACGCCGACGTACATGGCCCCCGAGCAGGCTGCCGCCGCCCCGCACATCGATCACCGGGTGGACATCTACGCCGTCGGCGTGATGGCCTACGAGATGCTCACCGGCGCACCCCCGTTCAGCGGCACCCCGCAGGCGGTGATGGCCGCCAATATCACCACGCCGCCGCCACCGCTCGGCGGCGACGTGCCGCCGGCGATCGCGGCGGTCGTGATGAAGTGCCTCGCCAAGCAACCAGCAGATCGCTTCCAGACCGCGGACGGACTGCAGCACGCGATCGAGTCACTGGTGACGCCGAGCGGGACGGCAGCCGGGGTGGCGGCAGCCCCGGACGTTCGGCGGCGGCGGATGATCATCGGCATCCTCGGGATCGCCGCCATCGCGATCCTCGGATTCATGGGCATCCGCAGAGTGCAGCGCGACCGCTGGGTCCACGAGACGG
>JBGPJS010000166.1:0-7971 GCA_041485505.1 Gemmatimonadota bacterium
CGATCGCGTGACTCATGGCCGGCCTCCCTCACCCGGCTTGCGATCGGTCTTGAACATCTTGAGCATGCGATCCGTAATCAGGAAGCCGCTGACGATGTTGGTCATCGAGGCGAAGAGCGCGATCGCGCCCAGGACCCGGATCCTGAACGGGTAGTCTCCCCCCGTCACGATGATCGAGCCCACCACCGCGATCGCGGAGATGGCGTTGGTGATGGACATGAGCGGCGTGTGGAGGAGCCGGGAGACCCGGCGAATCACCCCGAGCCCGATGAACGACGCCAGCACGAAGACGAACAACAGTGACCAGAAGTCGGCGGAGGTAGTGGCCACAGCCGTTTCGGCCGGCGCCTGCTGGGCCGCCGAGACGGCGCCGGGCAAGAGGAACAGGAGACAGAAGAGGTTCATAGTGATACCCCCGCCTTCCGCATGGCTTCCCGGGTGCGCACCTGCCTTACCTCGCCGTCGTGAGTGATCACCGCACCCTGCTGGATGTCATCGCCGAAGTCGAGCTGGAAGGCCTTGTCTTTGGTAAAGGCCTGAACGAATGCCGTGAGGTTTCGTGAAAACAGCAGGCTGGCGTGCAGGGGCATGGTGGCCGGCAGATTGAGCGGTGCCATGATGGTGACCCCGCCGACCGTGACCGTCTCACCGGGCTTCGACAGCTCGCAGTTGCCGCCGCCATCGGCGGCGAGGTCCACGATCACCGATCCCGGCTTCATGCTCTGCACCATCTCCGCCGTGATGAGCCGGGGCGCGAAGATCCCGCCGATCAGGGCCGTGGTGATGACCACGTCGGACTGGGCGCACTGCTCCACCAGCAGCTGCCGCTGGCGCAGCTTGTCTTCCTCCGACAGCTCCTTGGCATAGCCGCCACCGGCCACCGCGCTATCCTTGAGTTCGATGCCCACATACTTGGCACCGACGCTCTCGATCTGTTCCTTCACTTCGGGTCGCACATCGGTCGCCAGGACGTTGGCGCCCAGGCGGCGGGCGGTGGCGATGGCCTGCAGACCGGCGACCGCCGCACCGATCACGAAAACCTTCGCGGGGAACACCATCCCGGCGGCGGTCATGAGCATCGGGAAGTACCGATTGAGTTCGACGGCGGCGAGGAGCGCCCCCTTGTAGCCCGCGATGTTGGCCATCGAGGAGAGGGTGTCCATGGATTGAGCCCGCGTGGTGCGAGGGATGGCGTCGGTCGAAAAGGCGGTGACCTTCCGCCCTGCGAGAGCCCGGACCGCCTCCAGATTGCGCAACGGCATGAGGGAGGCAACGTAGACCGTTCCCGGCCGCATCTGCATCGTTTCGTTCCGGTCGGGGGCTGCGACGGGTGGGCCGACCTTGAGCACGAGATCGGCCGAGCCCAGCACCACGGCGGGATCGGGGTCTACCATGACCCCGACTTCGCGGTAGGCCGCGTCGAGAAAGCCGGCCAGCTGGCCCGCCCCGGCCTCGACCGAGATCTCGTACCCCGACTGGATCAGCTTCTTACAGGACTCAGGGACCAGAGCGACGCGCCGCTCGCCGGGCGCGGTCTCCTTGGGGACTCCGATGCGCATCTGACCTCACGAATATTTATGCGGGACGGCGGAATCTACATGGGGCGGGAAGGACGGGAAGGGCGGGCTGGCGGGCAAGGCGGGCAGGCCGACCGACGACAGCGCCGCAGGACAAGAGTCCGCACGGAGTCATCCCGGACAGCGCAAGGGATCTACCGGCCCTCCACCGAGGGGCGGTTCACCCTCCAGATCACCGCAAGAACTGCTCTGCCCTCTCACCGTCCGACCAGCCATTCTCTGCCCAACGCGGCCTTGGGCGACGACTCGTCGATGGAGAGGGCGTACTTCCCGACCGGGCAGACCCGATGGCGATCACAGGGGGTCGCCCTCACAGCTTGATCTTGGGGAGGTTGAGGCCGCCGGTCAGCGTCCTGAGTTGGGACTCCAGCTGCTTCTGCACCTCATCGAGCTGCTGTTTCTGGAGACCGAGCCGACCGGCCACATCCGATTGCAGCCCGGTGATCTTGGTCTTCACCGGTCCGACCTTCTCGTCCACCAGGCGGTCCACCGCCGCTCGCGCCTTGGCCTCACCTTTGGCCGCTTGGTCTCCCACCAGCGTCTGGAGTCGCGCGGCCAGCGCCGCATCGAGATTGGAATGCACCGAGAGGGTCGGCGCCCTGACGGTCCCGCCCAGCTCGGCACCCACCCTGAGGTCGGACAAGCCCGAGACCACCTGCCACAGCACGTTCTCCACGGTCGACAGATGTCCGGCCTTGCTGGAATCGCTCTTCCACACCGCATGGCTGGAGGCGATCTCCCACCGGCCACCGATCCGGTCACCCTGCAGCGAAAAGGAAAACTCCACCGATCCGGTGCCGGGATCGACCCCGAACGGAAGTCCGGGGAGCGCGATCGAGGGGAGCCTGACACCGGTGACCGTCGCCTGCACCGAATCGAGCGGCACCTTGCGGACGTGATCCAGCAGCCCGGCCATACGGATGCCGAGGGGATGGGCGCCGGAGATGTCGCCCGAGGCGGAGAACGTGGCTGGCTTGCCGTAGATCGCGGGTTCGGTGGTGAGTCCCGAGACCACCGCGCTGAACCCGCTCGCCGTGGTGTCCCCGCCGAGAGAAAAGCCGAGTCTTCCGTCCCGCAGCAGAAACGTGGGGTAGTGATTTTCCCTGGGAAACTGGACCGTCGTCCCCGCCATTCGGAGCTGTCTGGGTGCGCTCCGCCGCCACGGCTGGAGCCCCGGCGGGATGTACTTCTGGGCGATCTGGGCGTAGTAGAGCGCCTGCTGAAAGACATCGGTGCTCTGTTGGCCGAATAGCGCGGCACCGATGTTGGGCGCGTCGAAGCTGGGCAATTTGAGCAGCTCACGGGCAAAAGCGTAGTCCTTCTGCCGGGCGTCATCGAGGCCCTTGAGCCCCTGGGTCAGGTTATCGATCCCAGAGGTTGCGGTCTTCTCGAAGCCGACCACCTGCTGCCGGGCTCCGCTGATCTGATCCAGGGTGCGCTTCACCGATGACGCGGCCTCCACAGTCCCCTGCAGACCGAGGCTCGAAGGATTGGCCCCCTTGAGCCGGGCCGTCAGCGCCTTGGCTGAATCGAGGATGGGATCGACCTTGAGACTGGTGAAGGCGACCTCGAGCGCCTCCCGGGTCGAGTCCGTCGAAGCAACCAGGGCGTTGGCGGCCTTGATCGTGCCCAGTTGGGCCGGATCCATCACCAGCGACTTGATCGTGTCGATAGGAGTGAGCGCCAGCAGGGGCGCCTTGAACTGCTGGGCCCACTGCTTGGTCTCGGCCAGGAGCTGACCGGCGGAGCTGTTCGCGTCGGCGGGGCGCGCCGGGCGGGCGCGAACAGTCCCGAATCGGAGGCCGGTCAGCTCCATTCGATCGATGACCACTTTCTTCTCGAGAGCCGGAAGCGCCGCCAGATCCACGACGAGGTGAGCGGCCTCCAACACATTGCGCAACGGATTGTGAGGGTCCGCGATCTCCAGCCGTTTCATCTCCACGGCCGATGCACCAGTCCGCAGCTTCAGCCATCCCACGTCCACCTCGGTGCCGAGGACCCCGCTGCCGCCGGCTTCGATACCGCGCTTGACCAGCCAGTCGCCCAACAGCACCCACCCCCCGATCAGCAGGACCAGGCAGAGGAGCAGAAACGACACCGCGCGCCAGCGGAACATCTTGATCATCGGATCAACTCGGCCGGAACCAGCTGTACACGTTGTAGACCTTCGAGGCTTTCAGCCCCCTGTAGAACTTCTACTGCAGCACCTTTTCCCCCCAGGTGGCCCGGTAGTGGGCCACGCCGACCCTGGCACCGAAGTAGATCGGGACCGCGAGCCCGATCCAGGCGACCAGGCTCCCCAGTACAACGGTGTTGTTGAAGTTGGAGAAGGGGACGAGGGGCGTGTTGAACCATGCGGTCCACAGCGGCCGAAGCGATTCGGCATCGAGAAGCCCGTGGCCGATCCGATCGAAGAGGGGATCCAGCAGAAAGCCCAGCGGAGTGAACAGGGCCCATCCCAGCATCCCACCGCCAAAGGAGACATTCAGCAGGGCGATCGCCGAGAAGATCCCCAGGTTATGCGCGTTGAGGAGCGGGGTGAGCCCGAGGCACGCCCCCAGCGCGATCCCTGCGGCCACCTGCCGCGGGGTGCCCTCGGAGTGGAGGGTCTGAAAGATCGATTGCAGCAGTTTGAGGAGGGTGAGCATACCGAGAAGCTAATTCGGAAGCTGGCCTTGCGGCGAGGGCACCGGCTCTGGCGGACTGCCCCGGGCCCTGCTCCCTAACCCCTGTCCCCCTTCCCCGGTGGGAAAAGGGGAACGGCGATGTCGGCGTTTTCTCGCAGCGACCGGCGGTTTCAGGGTGATGACCATTTTCATACTCGCACACTATCGTTGGCAAACACGCTGGAGACGACCGATGGGGCCAAGCGGAGTTGTGCGGGGATGGCGGGTCTCATTGACGAAGCGCAGGCGGGCCAAGGAGCTTCGTCGCGGGATGACCAGGGCCGAATCACCCGCAGGGGAAGGAGAACCGGGGATTAGGGCGATCGAGGGGGCCTTTCGACCCTTACCGCCATCCTTCGCCCGATGGTATCCTTGATCCCCTATGTCCCGCTCCGGTGGTTCACCCCAAGTCCACAAGTTCGGCGGCGCCTCCCTGGCCGATGGCGCGGCGGTCGCGCACGCGGTTGCCATCCTCCGGGCACTCCCCGGCCCGCAGGTCGTGGTCTGTTCCGCCATGGCCGGCGTCACCGACGCCCTGCTCAGTGTGGCGACCCGAGCGGGGGCCGGCGATGAGACGAGCGTGCGCGTTACCGCCGAGGGGCTGAGGAGCCGGCACCGCGATGCGGCGCGGCGGCTTCTGCCGGCCGGCAAGACCAGGAACGAGTTGATCGGGTACTTCCAGGAGACCTTCGCCGAGCTGGAGACTCTCGCGCATGGTCTCACGATCCTGCGCGAACTCACCCCCCGCACCAGCGACTTCATCGCGGCGCGAGGAGAGCGGGCGAGTGCCCGGCTCTTCACCGCCGCACTGAGCGCCGCGGGGCGCCGAGCTCGGTACGTGGACGCGGTGGAGCTGATCCGCACCGACGGCCACTTCGGCGGGGCCTCACCCGACCTCGTGACCACCGACCGGGAGATACGCCGGGTGCTTCGGCCGCTCCTGGCCCGAGGCATCGTGCCCGTCGTGCCCGGCTTCCTCGGCGCCACGCCTGCCGGCCAAGTGGCGACACTGGGGCGGGGAGGATCCGACCTCACCGCGTCTCTGCTGGGGCGCGCCCTCGGGGCCACGGAGGTCTCACTCTGGAAGGACGTCCCCGGACTGCTCACGGCGGATCCCCGGGTGGTGCCGGACGCACGGGTTATCCCTCAACTCAACGTTCGAGAAGCGGCGGAACTCGCCTACTACGGCGCCAAGGTCCTCCATCCACGCGCGCTGATCCCCATCGCGTCACGAGACGTGCCGCTCTACATTCGGCCCTTCGCGGACCCGTCGTCGAAGGGGACCGAAGTCTCCGGGCGCCGCACCCTTCTCAACTACCCGGTTAAGGCAGTTTCGGCGGTGACCGGCCAGGCGCTGGTGACGGTTACCGGCAACGGGATGCTCGGGGTGCCGGGCATTGCGGCGAGAACCTTCGAGTCGCTCCATCGGGAACGGATCTCGGTTTCGTTGATCACCCAGGCCTCCTCCGAGCATTCAATCTGCCTCAGCGTGCCGGAGGCGAGCGCCGAGCGGGCCCGGCGAAGCCTCCTGGAGACGTTCCGGGAAGAGATCAGGCACCGCGAGATTGATGGCGTCGAGCTCAGTCCTGGGGTGGCGACCCTCGCCGTGGTGGGACTCGGCATGGCGGGAACCCCGGGGGTGGCGGCCCGGGTCTTCTCCGCCCTCTCCGCGGGCGGAATCAACGTGGTCGCGATCGCCCAGGGTTCCTCGGAACTCAACATCTCAGTCGTGGTCGACGCCCACCAGGCGCCCGCGGCTCAGCGACGGATCCACGCCGCCTTCCAACTCTCCAAGATCGGCGGCGGTCAGGTCACCCGGGGCGAGCGCACCGACCTCGTCATTCTCGGATTGGGGCAGATCGGGCGGACCTTAGCCGAACTCATCGCCCAGCGGCGGCCCCGCTCTCGGCAGATCAAGATCGTCGCGGTGATCGATCGGAGCGGCTTCGTGTTCGACCCGCAGGGACTGAGGAACGGCGCGCTCCGAGAGCTCCTGAGGGCCAAGGAGGCGGGGAAGCCACTCGCCGGTACCCCGGGGGGCCGCGCGGCCTCAGCCCTCGAGACGGTCGGCTTCGTGGCCCGCCACGCGCTGTCCCGTCCGATACTGGTGGATCTCACCGCGGAGGATACCGGTGCGGTCCTCAAACAGGGCCTGGCCGCGGGGCTCGACCTGGTGCTGGCCAATAAGCGGCCGCTCGCAGGGCGGGCCCGGGAGGCCGCGGAGCTTTGGGAAACGGCACGGGCGCACGGAAAGCGGCTGCTCCACGAAGCGACAGTTGGCGCCGGGCTGCCAATCATCGACACCTACCACAAGCTGGTGGACTCAGGCGACAGCGTCCTGAAGATCGAGGGGTGCCTCTCGGGGACTTTGGGGTTTCTCCTTAGCGAGATCGGACGGGGCCAACCCTTCTCCACGGCGTTGCGTCAAGCCATGGCCCTGGGGTACACCGAACCCGACCCGCGTGATGATCTCTCCGGCACCGATGTGGCTCGAAAGGCGTTGATCCTCGGACGGCTCATGGGCTTCCCCGGGGAACTCGGTGACGTCCGGCTCGAACCCCTCTTGTCCGATTCCGCCCGTCGGCTCACCCGGGAGAAATTCCTGGAGCGGCTGGAGAGCTACGATCGAAACTGGGCTGAGCAAACAGAGGGTGCCCGCCGCAAGGGTGGCGTGCTGCGCTATGTGGCGACGATCTCTCGCCGGAGGATCCAGGTCGGCCTTCGCATTGCGACCGCCTCGAGCCCGTTCGCCGCGCTCAACGGCACCGACAACCAGGTCGCGTTCACCACCACCCGCTATCGCTCCAATCCGCTGGTGATCAGTGGACCGGGAGCCGGTCCCGCTGTGACCGCCGCCGGTGTGCTCAATGACATTCTGGCGCTGGCATGAAAGAGCTGGTCACCCAGCCTCCCAGGTCGGTTCGGGCTTTCGCCCCCGGGAGCGTGGGGAATGTCGGGCCGGGGCTCGACATTCTCGGCATGGCGGTGGCCGGCGCCGGCGACACCGTCACTGCTGCCTGGCACCAATCGCCAGGCCTCAGCATCCTCGACCCGGGCGGCAAGGATCTTCCCCGGGACCTCACGAAGAATACGGCCGGCCTAGCGGCCTCCGAGGTGCTCCGCCGTGCCGGCGCCGACCGCCACCAGGGAATTGCGCTCTCCGTGGTCAAAGGACTTCCGCTCTCAGGCGGGCAGGGTGGGAGTGCGGCCTCGGCCGTGGCCGCGGCCGTTGCGGTGAACGAGCTGCTCGGCCGGCCGCTGGACCGGATGGCACTGCTCGGCGCCTGCCTGGCCGCGGAGGAGGCCGTCGCCGGGCGTCACGCAGACAATGTCGCGCCCTCGTTGTTGGGCGGGGTCGTCTTGATCCGCTCACTCGAACCAATCGACGTAGTTCGAATCCCGGTGCCGGACAGCCTGCTGGTGGTGCTGGCCCTGCCCGCCCAGGAGCTCAAGACCCGGGATGCCCGCTCCGTGCTACCGACCCAGGTGCCAAGGTCGCTCGCTCTGCACCAGGCGGCTCAGGTCGCGGCAATGGTGGCGGCACTCGCCTCGGGCGACCTCGGTCTCCTGGGTCGGGCGATCGATGATCGGATTGCCGAGCCCGCCCGGGCACCGCTCATTCCGGGGTTCGCGAAGGGCAAGGCCGCAGCAATGGCGGCCGGGGCACTGGGCTGCTCCATTTCGGGCAGCGGGCCCACTACTTTCGCGCTAGTCGATTCCAAAGAGAC
>JBGPJS010000167.1:0-7942 GCA_041485505.1 Gemmatimonadota bacterium
CAATCCCACAATCCCACAATCCCACAATCCCTCAATCCCCCAATCCCCCAATCCCTGAATCTCTCATTCCAAGCGGCGGCCCCAGGATTTCCCGCCACACCAATGCCTCACGCATATGTTTGATCGTGTACTTGGGCACGACTCCCGTCTTGTCCACCGTCTCCTGCCGGATCCGCACGTCGAACGCCGGGTGCTCCTCGGCGGCGGTGGTGTAGTCCCGCTTCTCCGCCTCGTCGATCCGTCGCTGGACCACCGCCTCGGCCGCCTCATCGAGATCGACCGGTTGGCGCTCTCCCTTGACCTCGAGCGACGTCCGGTCCTCGATGTCCTGGGCGGATGGAAGCGACACCCGGCTGGGTCGCCCCATGGGACCCCGATCGTGCGCCGGAAGCCTGGTCGCCGGCGGTAGTCTGGTCGCGGTCGGAAGTCTGGTCGCAGGCGGGCGCCCGGATATCTGAGCCGGTTGCTTTGGCTTTCCCTGCCGCGCCGCCGCCATCTCCTGCGCTTGTTGCATTTTCCGCAGGAAGTCCTGGAGGTTGACCCCCTCCCCTTGAGTCACGCCAGCACCCTTCCCGCCGGCGTCGGGTCGCTGCGCCTTTGTTCCCTGCTCCACCGCCCTCTTTATCTTGGCGATGAAGCTGAAGACCATGAAGAGAACGACCAGCGCGACAATGCCACTCACGGCTCAGCCTCCCGCCTGGCTGCCAGAGTCGGAGCCACCGGCGATCGACTGCCGCATGGTGGTATCGGCCTGGATGTTCCGGTATCGCTGATAGTCCATGACGCCGAGGTTTCCGCTCCTGAACGCCGCCGCAATAGCCAGCGGAATCTGTGCCTCGGCCTCGATGACCTTGGCGCGCTGCTGCTGGGTCTCGGCCTTGAACTCCTGTTCCATGGCCACCGCGAGCGCCCGGCGCTCCTCGGCCTTGGCCTGCGCAATCCGCTTGTCCGCCTCCGCCTGATCGGTCTGCAACTCGGCGCCGATGTTCTTCCCTACGTCGACGTCCGCGATGTCAATTGAAAGGATTTCGAATGCCGTTCCGGCGTCGAGCCCCTTCGCCAGCACGGTCTTCGAAATCACGTCCGGATTCTCCAGGACGATCTTGTGAGACTCGGCCGTGCCGATCGCGCTCACGATGCCCTCGCCCACTCGGGCCAGAATGGTCTCCTCCCCGGCGCCGCCCACCAGCCGGTTCAAATTAGCCCGGACCGTCACCCGGGCGACCGCGAGAAGCTGGATCCCATTCTTGGCCATAGCGGCCACCTTGGGCGTGGTGATCACCTTCGGGTTCACCGAGACTTGCACCGCCTCGAACACGTCCCGTCCCGCCAGGTCGATGGCGGTCGCCTGCTTGAGCGACAGAGGGATTCCGGCCTTATCGGCCGCGATGAGCGCGCGGACCACGTTCTCCACCCGGCCGCCGGCCAGGAAGTGAGCTTCCAGGTCGTTGATCATCAGGTTGAGCCCGGCCTTGTGCGCGTTGACCATCGGATCCACGATCCCAATGGGATTCACCCGGCGGAGCCGCATGCCGAAGAGGGTGCCGAAGGAAACGTGGACTCCGGATGCCCGGGCCCGGATCCAGAGCCCGATCGGCACAAACCGGAAAAAAATGGTGAGGAAAATGAAGGCGACGAACAACAACGCCAGAATGATGCCCGCATTGATCTGGTCCACCGGAGACTCCGTGATCTGTGTTGGGGTGGGAAGCCCGTCGCCTAGGCGACGGGCCGGACGATGAGCCGGTAGCCCTCGGACCGGACCACCCGGACGGGGCTGCCGGCAGGGATGTACTCTCCTTCCGTGATCACGTCAATCCGCTCCTCGCCCACCCGCACCGTCCCGGAGGGACGTAGGTCGGTGAGCGCCACTCCGTCGTGGCCTATCAGGTCGTTCCGCAGCGGCGCGGAGATGAATCCTTCGGAGGAGCGACCGGCGCTCTTGAGGAGCAGCCCGCTGAACCGCCCGCTGCTGGGCAGATGCCGGACAAAAGTAAAGATCCCCGAGGCGGTAAGCACCAGACTCGAGACCAGCACGGTGAAGGCCCTGAGCACATCCCCACTGGTCGGATGGTTCCCCAGCATGGCCATGATCACCGCCGCGCTAACCATCAGCAGGCCGAGAACTCCGGTGAAGCCGTGTCCCGGAATCACGAAGGCCTCGATCGCGATGGCCAGGAGCCCGAGGCCCAGCAGGATGATCACGCCCATACCGGCAAGGCCGAGAATCAGGCTCGAGCCGAAGAAGAGGCCGAACGCCACCAAGCCGATGAGGAGCCCCACCCCATGGGTCCCCGCCTTCACCTCGGCCATGAATCCGAGCACCCCGAGCGAAAGGAGCAGCGTCGAGACGATAGGGTTGGCGAGGAATCGGACCACCGCCTCCGCCCAGTTCACGTCCACCGCGACGATCTGGGCGCCAGCCAGCCCGAGGGCCGAAAGCAGCGCCGGTTCATCGTCTACCCGCGCCTTGGCAAATCCGACCTTGAGCGCTTCGGCGGTGCTCAGGGTGATCAGCTTGCCGGAATCCGCCAGGCCCGGCACGCCGAGCTGTTCGTCCACCATCGCTTCGGCGATTCGGGGATTCAGTCCCTGCTCCTCGGCCAGCGCCCGGAACTCGGCGCGCATGGCGGAGACATACTTCTCCGGCAACTTGGTGCCGCCGCCGTCTACCGGGGTCGCAGCTCCCAGAACGGCCCCCTCCCGCATGTAGATCCCCTTGGTCGAGAGCGCGATCAGCGCCCCGGCGCTGTAGGCGCGGGGATCCACGAAGGCATACACTGGAGCGGTGGAGTGGCGGACGGCGTCGGCGATCCGCTCGGCGGCATCGATCCGGCCACCGGGGGTGTCGATGTCGAGATAGATGGCGGCGGCGCCGCGCGCGTTAGCCTCCCGGATGCCGCGGGCGACGTAAGGCGCGAGACCGTTCTCGATTTCACCAGTGATGGAAAGGCGGTAGACCAGCTTCTGCTGGCCCGAGAGGGTCGGGGTCAGCAGTAGAGACAGAACCACGATCAGGGGAACCGCGCGCCGCACAAAACGCTCCTACCGGTGAGTCGGGAGGAACTTAGCGGTACAGCGAGATCGGGGATAGGGCTTGGTGCTGGGTGCTAGCCGGCGCTTCAAGCCCTTAGCACGTTAGCACGTAGCAATTAGCAGGTAGCACTTTCTCTTACGGCCTCAACCTCCGTCTGGGAAGCCCGCCGCCTTCCTGCACCGCCTCTTCCCTAGCCTGGCGCACCTTTTCGATCAGCTTCTCTCGCAGGAGGAAGAACTGGGCCCGCTGCACCGGCGTGAGATAGCCCGACAGTTCCTTCATTTCATCCTTGTAGCTCTGGGCGTAGCGGATCTTGAGGTCGAGCATGGCCTGGGTCAACCGGCCAACGCTGTCCTGGTCGGCGGCCACTCCGGGTCGGAGCTGGCCCGCGAGGGCGTTGCGGAGACGGAAGTCCTCCGCCTCGAGTTCGCGCCGCCTGGTGAAGAAGTTGGTGAGCGTCACCCGCATCTTCCCGGTTTGCTCGTCAGTCAGCCCGAGTTCCTCCTTCACCTTGGCCGCGAAACGCTCCTCGATCCGGAGGCGGAGCTCATCGGCCCTGGGCCGGTCGTCCTCGAGGGCCTGGGCGGCCAGGGGAGCCGCGACCAGCTGCAGCACCGCCACGATCGTGAACAGACGTTGCATCAACCCTCCAACGCGCGCAGAATGCGCTCGAGTTGTTGGTCGTCCAACTCTCCCATCGGTACCGCCTCGGCCGAGCTTCCTTCCACCAGCGGGGCTTCCATCGCTTCGTACACCGACTGCAGCTCGGGGGCGCTCAAGCTGTCGAGTTCGGCCACAGGAATGGTGAGCTCGGCGACCGGCGCCGTCGGGGTATTCGGTCCGCGGCCGCTCCATAGCACCAGCGCGAGGCTGGCCGCGGCGGCGAGCCCGGTCAGCCATCCGATCCGCCGGACCAGGGTCCGCCGGCGCTCGGCCCGGAGCCGGTCGCGCACTCGGCCGGCGATCGCCTCGGGCACCACCTCGGCAACAAGCCCCTGGCCGAGGAAGACACCGGCCCGGACTACCTTCCAGTGGGACTGGCATTCGGCGCAGTCGCGAAGGTGGCCGGACTCCTCCTCGCTCCAGGCCGAGCGGCCTGCCGCCACGTCGGGCATCCGATCCAGCATTGCGTCGCAGTGAATCATCGCATGATCTCCTTCAACCGCCTCACCGCGTGGTGGTAGTGCACTCGCGCCGCCCCGGCCGTGGTCCCCAGCGTGGTGGCGATCTCCTGGTATTCGATCCCTTGCTGGACCCGGAGCAGAAACACCTCGCGCTGCAGCCGCGGCAACGTGATGAGTCCTTGCTGGAGCCGGATTTCCATTTCTTCGGCAATGAAGGTCGATTCGGGATCTTCTCGGCCCGGGACGTCCCGGTCCTCGATGGAGACCACCTTCCGGCCCCGATGCTTCCGATATTCATCCTTGAGCAGATTGCTGGCAATGGTGAAGAGCCAGCTTCGGAACCCCGCCTCCCCTCGCCATCCATCGAGGCGCCGGAAGGCCCGGAAGAAAGTCTCTTGCACCAGATCGTCGATCTCCCCCGGGGCCGCTCCGCTTCCCACCAGAAACCGCGCCACCGGCACGGCGTGCCGGGAGACCAACTCCGTCGCCGCCCGCTCCTCGCCGGCGCGGTAGGCCAGGACCAGCTGGGCGTCCGACGGCGGCTCGGGTCCCGGGCGGGGCGTCGTCATCGTTACCCGGTAGACGGACGGAACCCGCTGACGTTAAGGAGGTTGACCCTGGGGACACCGCCGGGTAGCTTGCTCCCGAACGAACGTTCGGACGGAAAGTGCACAGCTTCGATCGGCGGCTTCAGACCCTCCTCAGCGCGGCGGCTAAGATCTTTGCGGAGCGGGGGTTCCACGGCACTTCCATGCGGGACCTCGCCCGCGCCAGCGGAATGAGCCTGGCAGGGATCTATCACTATGTCGACAGCAAGGTCGAGCTGCTCTATCTGATCCAGGACCGCTGTTTTGCCCAGGTGATCGCTGGCGCCCGGGAGGCCGTGGCTACCGAGACCGATCCCCGGGCCCGGCTGGTGGCCTTCATCCGGCATCATATTGTGTTCTTCGCGGGACACATGGATGAGATGAAGGTCCTTTCCCACGAATATGAAGAGCTCAGCGGCACCATGCGGGGCCAAGTGCGGCGCCGCAAGCGGGAGTACGCCGAGTTCCTGTTGCAGCTGCTCGAGGCGGTGGAAGCACCGGACATCAGTCGCCAGGTGGCGGCCTACGCCCTCTTTGGGATGATGAACTGGATCTATACCTGGTACCACCCCACTGGAGCGGTCGCGCCCGAGACCCTGGCCGAAGAGATGGCCCGCCTGTTCCTCACCGGTTACTCGCACCCTGCCACCCCGGCGGCCCCGATGCTGGTCGCTAATCTAGGAGGATAATCGACTTGACTGCCACCCTCACGCCCCGTCCCGGTGCCCCGGCGCCGACCGATAAGGTCCTGGTGGACTACGAGGTCACCAATGGCTTGGCCATCATCACCCTGAACGACCCGCCCGCCAATACCTACACCTATGAGATGAACCGCCAGCTGGACTCGGCGATTCTGGACGCCCGGATGGCGGAGGATGCCCACGTGATCGTCCTCCGCGGCAAAGGCGAGAAGTTCTTCTCCGCCGGGGCCAACATCGGGATGCTCAATTCGGTGACCCCGCGCTTCAAGTACTTCTTCTGTCTCCACGCCAACGAGACACTCAACCGGCTGGAGCAGACCCCCAAGCTGACCATCGCCGCGATCAACGGCCACTGCGTCGGTGGCGGCCTTGAGATCGCCATGGCCTGCGATATCCGGATCGCCCGCCGCAACGCCGGGAAGATCGGCCTCCCCGAGGTCAACCTCGGCGTGCTCCCGGGAACCGGCGGCACCCAACGGCTCTGTCGCCTGGTGGGCAAGTCCAAGGCCATCGAACTCATGGTGACTGGCGAGACTTACTCCTTCGAGTTGGCTGAGGAACTCGGCATCGTCAACAAGGTCTTCGAAAACGATGGCTTCTGGGACAACGTCCTGCTCTACGCCAAGCAGTTCACCCCGCCCAACAAGGCCTCGAAGGCGGTTGGCGCCATCAAGCGTTCGGTCCAGTCGGGCGCCGAGATACCGTTCGAGAGCGCGCTGGCCATCGAGCGGGAGCTGCAGCAGCAGCTCTTCCAGTCCGAGGATGCCAAGGAAGGGATCGCGGCGTACGTCGAGAAGCGGATGGCGAGCTTCAAGGCGCGGTAGTGCAGGCGAACGGGGAACTGGGAAAGGGGAACGGGCCCTTCCCCGCCGACCCGTTCCCTGTTCCCTGTTCCCTGTTCCCCTCGTGACCAATGCAGACTGATCTTTTCATCAATAACGAATGGCGCCCCGCCGCCGGCGGCAAGCGCTTCGATGTCGTCAACCCGGCCACCGAGGAGGTCGTAGCCCAGGTGGCCGCGGCCGAGGTGAGCGACATCGACGCCGCGGTGTCGGCCGCTCGCACCTGCTTCGAGTCCGACGCCTGGCAGAAGCTGTCGGGCCGCAAACGGGGCGCGCTGCTCTTCAAGGCCGCCGACATTCTCGCGGCCCGGCTCGATGAGGTGGCCAAGCTCGAGACGCTGCACAACGGCAAGCCGTTCTTCGAGTCGAAGATCGACGTCGGCATGACGGTAGACACGCTGCGCTATTACGCCGGCTGGGCCGACAAGCTGGCCGGGGAGACGGTGCCGGTCGAAGGCCCCTACTTCACCTACCTCCGGCGGGAACCGGTCGGGGTGGTGGGGGCAATCGTCCCCTGGAACTTCCCGCTCAATCTGGCCAGTTGGAAATTCTCGCCTGCCCTCGCGGCGGGATGCACCGTGGTGCTCAAGCCGGCCACCGAGACACCGCTCACGGCGCTCGCCATGGCCGAGATCATGCTCGAGGCGGGGCTCCCGCCGGGAGCATTCAACGTGGTGCCCGGCGCGGGCTCCACTGCGGGCGCAGCCCTCGTCAAGCATCCCGGGGTGGACAAGATCGCCTTTACCGGCTCCACCGAGGTCGGTAAGCGCATCATGAGGGATGCCGCCGAGACGGTGAAACGGATCAGCCTGGAGCTGGGCGGCAAGAGCCCCAACGTAGTGTTCGCCGATGCCGATCTGGCAGCCGCGGTGCGAGGTGCCCAGACTGGGATCTTCTACGGCAAAGGAGAAGTCTGCGCCGCAGGGAGCCGGCTCCTGGTCGAGCGCAAGGTAAAGGACCAGGTGGTCGAGCAGCTCGCCGAGCGGGCCAGGAAACTCACTCCCGGCGATCCCTTCGATAAGAACACCCGGCTTGGCGCCGTGGTCTCCAAGCGTCAGCAGGAAACCGTGATGGGCTACATCGCGACGGGCAAGGCGGAGGGTGCGACCGTGGTCGCCGGGGGCAAGACCGCTCAGGTCAACGGCAAGGGCTACTACGTCGAAGCGACGGTCTTCGATGACGTGAAACCAGAGATGACCATCTCCCGCGAGGAGATCTTCGGCCCGGTCCTGGCGGTCCTCGGCTTCGATGACGTGGAAGAAGCGGTGCACCTGGCCAACCAGTCCATGTACGGCCTCGCCGCCGGGATCTGGACCCGGGATGTTGGGAAGGCGCATCGAGTCGCGCATGCCATCAAGGCGGGCACGGTCTGGATCAATACCTACAACATCTACGATCCGGCAGCGCCCTTCGGGGGTTTCAAGCAATCCGGCTTCGGCCGGGACCTGGGGCGGACGGCGCTGGATGGGTATACCGAGACCAAGACGGTGTGGGTCGGTCTATAGGCGGAATGGCGGGACGGCGGGACGGCGGTAGCGAGTCGGGAGATATCTCCATTATCTAATTATTGACAACACAAGATAACATCTCTTGCGATTTAAGTGACAGTAGAGAGCCCGGGGAATTTACCCCCAACCCCCCACCCCCCCAA
>JBGPJS010000168.1:0-7941 GCA_041485505.1 Gemmatimonadota bacterium
GACGGGATCCCGCCACTCCACCTTCCCCTCGACGCTCGGCTCCACCCGCAAGAGTCCCCGCGCCTCCACAGTCCGGTCCAGCGATCCCGCCACCGGCCGGTCGAAGGTGACCGTGATGACCGACGCCGGCGAGGCGCCGTTGGAAGGGGAGGTTCGCAGGACGCGGAGAGCGGGCGGCGGGGCGGCGATGAATGAGGCAACGGCCAGCAGCGAAGCGAGACGGAGGGAGAGCATGGGAACAGGTAGCAGGTTGTAGGTAGCAGGTCACAGGGCAGTGCTGTCAAGTTACTGCCCATGGGGAAAAACCCCAAACCATGCTGCCACGACCCACCAGGTACACCACCTGCTACCTGCGACCTATCACCTACCCCCTCAGCTTCTTGATCAACTGAATCTGCCCACAGTGATAGGCATCATGCGCCGCGACTCCGTGGATCTCCTCGGCATAGGTCCATTTCCGTTTCGGAGAAAGCCGACCCAGCATCTCCGGCGGTAGCGCGGCGATGGCATCGACCAGAAGTCGGTGTTCCTGCTCGAGCAGCGCGACATCCGCCTTCCACGCCTTGAGATCGGGCCGGGCCGGCATCGCCGGCCAGTTCGAGGGCTTTCGCGGAAAACCGCCGGTTTCCCCCATGCCAGTGAGGCGCCGCCGGACTGCGTACTTCCAGTAGGCGGCGTGGAGCACGAGTTGCCAGATGGTGGGGCGCTTGGGGCCGGGCCGCCAGAGCGCGAGCGACGGCGTGACGCCGCGAAGAGCCCCGCGAAGCGTGGTGCCGTGCCACCCCCGCTTGTTGTAGATGT
This sequence comes from Gemmatimonadota bacterium, assembly GCA_041485505.1. GTDB lineage: Bacteria > Gemmatimonadota > Gemmatimonadetes > Gemmatimonadales > GWC2-71-9 > JBDUEA01. The sequence continues at coordinate 802 of JBGPJS010000168.1, forward strand.
GGTCGGTGGTTTCGAGGAGAATGGAAATCGGAGTAGGAGTTGGCATAGTCGTGTCGGGTGTCAGGAGTCAGGTGCGAGCTGCTGAGTCGCAGGTCGCCGTCGGCTTACGCTACCTCGGCTTCCGTTGGCACCGGCGTGGCCTCGGCGCGCGGCGATGCGGTCGCCCGGGCGGCGAGCCCCTTGCTGGTCACGATGACGATCACCGCGGAGACAATTACCAGAGACGCGGCGATTTCTCCGGCCGTGAGCCGCTCCCCCGCCAGGATCCATCCCAGCAGTACCGCCACCATCGGATTGACGTAGCCATAGGTGGACACCTTGGCGGGAGACACGACCTGAAGCAACCAGGCAAAAGCGGTAAATCCAATGAGCGAACCGAACGTGAGTAGATAGACAAACGCGACCGCCGATCGCGGCGTGACTGCGGCGGGCTCGAAGCGGCCCATATCCCCCGAGAGGGCGCTGAGCAGGAGAAGTCCGGCGCCACCGCAGGCCATCTGCATTCCGGCGGCGAGCAAGGAACTCCGCGGCAGCGCGGCGCCTTTGCTGTAGACCGCACCCACCGCCCAGAGAAAGGAGGAGAGCATCAGCACACCGGCAAGGAGAGGATCGACGTGCTGGGCGTTGCGGCGGCCCGGCAACAGTAACAGAGCCACACCAATAAGTCCGAGTACGATGCCCGCGAGTACCCCGGTAGTGGGCCGGCGACCACCGGGCTTGAGCCACTCGACGAGCACGGTCCAGGCGCCGACCATCGCGACGAGCACCGCGGCAAGGCCCGAGGGCATGCCCCGGTTTTCGGCCCAAGTCAGGGCCCCGTTGCCCACCAGAAAGAACAGCGCCCCGAGAATGGCGGCGGCGCGCCAATTGGCCCGGACCGGGCGGGCGGCGCCGTGGAGCCGGGCCCAGGCATAGAGAATCAACCCCGCCAGCAGAAACCGGCTACCGGTCATGAAGAAGGGCGGCACGCTCCGGATCGCAAAGGCGATCGCGAGGTAGGTCGAGCCCCAGATGAGGTAAACGGCCGCGAAGGCGGTGACGACCTTCCAGCGAGGCGGTTGAGCAAGGTCAGTCACGGGCAGCCCGTCCTTCCGGGCCCTCGACCGGCAGGAGGGCGGTCTCTTTCAAACTGTTGAGCACGATGGTGGTCCGGCTGGAGCGCACGGTGTGGATGGCGCCGAACTTCTCCCGGAGCAGGCGGCCCAACGCCTCGGTGTTCTCGACCCGCACCTTGACCAGATAGCAGTCCTCGCCCGCGACGTGGTGGACCTCCTGCACCTCCGGAATCTGCGCCAGCTGCTGGCCGGTTTCGATTTCGCCCACCCGTTCCTCGCCGCGGATAAAAATGAAGGCGAGCAGTCCGAGGCCGAGGGCCTGAGGGTCGAGTCGAGCCTCATACCCCCGCACGATCCCCCGGGTTTCGAGCTTTCGGATGCGGTCGAGAATCGCCGAGGGGACCATCCCAATCTGCCGGGCAATATCGGCATTGGAGGTCCTCGCGCTTGTTTGAAGTATAGATAGGATCTTTCGATCTATTTCGTCGATCATTCGGCAATCCAAGTGTTTTGAGCACGATAATTCAGCATTGGTTGACTGTCAAGGAATGCTAGCCGGGGGCCACCAGGTCGTCTGATCCCGCCGCGACTGGGCCCCGGGAAATCGCTTGGGGAGTCCGCCTCAATGCAGATGCCGCTGGCTGGCGTGAGGGGACTGAGCTCTGATCCCTGGCCGGTGTCGCCCGACTCCTCATGCTGCACCGGGACATAGTCGATAATGGAATCGGGAGGAAATGCCGTGAATCAGGGCGAATTGAGCGAACTTGGCACCTCCGAACCTTCCTCCTCGGGAGGGCGCCGGCGCCCGCGCGGGTGGTCCGGCCAGGGGCTGACCTCAATGATCGACGCGCTTGATGGCGCTCGGGGCGCGCTCACTGGCGAATCGCGTTCTCCGGAGTCGATCGGGTCGATTCGACGGCTCGCCCTCGCGCTGGCGGAATCGGACACGCTGGCGGAACACTATGGCGTAACCCAGGCCGCCTCGGCCCTCGAGCTGGCGAGCGATGAGGACATCCTGGAGCCGCTGGACCAGCTCCTGGCGGGACTGCGTATCCTGGCGGAACTGCCAACCCTGGCCAAGCCCGGCATCCTCATCATCGAGGACGACCCCATTCTGGCCCGGCTCCTGGAGAGCCGGCTTTCGGGACCCCAGCGGCGGATCTTTCTCGCTGGGAGCGTCCGTGAGGCGGAGCAGATCCTCGCGGAAGAGGAGGTTTCACTGGTCCTGCTGGACCTGATCCTCCCGGAGGTGGACGGCCGCCACCTTCTGATCCGGCTCAGGGCCAATCCGGAAACCGCCGCACTCCCGATCTTTGTGGTCTCCTGCAAGACCGGCCCCCAAACGAAGACCGAGTGTTTCGCCCTCGGCGCCGATGGATTCTTCGAGAAACCGCTCGATCTCACCAGCATCTCCGCCGCGGTGGGAGCAACCCTGGAGCGGTCGGCCCAGACCCGCGGTGAATGTCGTCAGGACCAGGTGACGGGCCTGCCGAACCGCGCGGCGTTCCACGAGACCTTCGAGGCGTACCGGGCCCGCGCCGCAGTCGAGCGCCGGCCACTCTCCCTCGCGATTCTCGATCTGGATCACTTTGGCTGGGTCAATGACACCTACGGCCGCCAGATGGGCGAAGCGGTCCTGCGCCGGGTCGGGGCCCGGGTGGCCCTCCCGCCCGGCGAACGCTCCTACATGGCGCGGTGGGAAGGAGGAGAGTTCATCGCGCTCTTTCCTGGCCTCACCCCGACCGAAGTCGGAAAAGTCCTCGAGAAGGTGCTGCAAGGCGTCCGGCGTCTCAGGTTCCAGCCCTCGGAAGGGCCCGAGTTCGCTGTCACCTTTTCCGCCGGCGTGGCGGAGGTCCCGCCCGGGGCCTCGATCGAGGACGCCGTGTCCCGTGCCGACCGCCTCCGCTACCTGGCCAAGACCGCCGGGCGCAATCGCATCGTCACAGGGGACGCGGCGGCTCCTCCAACCCGGCGGATCCTGTTCGCCGAGGATGACGCGAATGTGGCGCGGTTGATCAGCCGTCATCTCAGCGCGGAGGGATTCGAGGTCCTGCACTACCCGGACGGCACCTCCGCCTTCGCGGCCCTTCCCACGAGCGGCGCGTCCCTGGTCCTCTCCGACGTCGAAATGCCCGGTATGGATGGCTTCGAACTGCTCCGCCAGCTGCGAGCGTTGCCCGCATTCCAGCACCTTCCGGTGATGATGCTGACCGCCATGGGAGATGAGAGCTACATCATTCGAGCCTTCGAGCTCGGGGCGGACGACTACGTGCTCAAGCCGTTCTCCACCCGTGAGGTGGTGGCGCGGATCCGGCGACTGTTGCGCCGACCATCGGTGGCTGGGGTGGCGGCCGCCGGGGATTGAGGGATTGAGGGATTGAGGGATTGAGGGATTGAGGGATTGGGGGATTGGGGGATTCAGGATTCAGGATGCGGGGATTGACCGGTTGGAGGAATCATCGAGCGCGCGCTATACTCCCTCGGAAGAGCCCACGATATTCCAATCCCGTAATCCCACAATCCCACAATCCCCCAATCCAATCCATGCCTTCCTACGCTCGTCGCCTCGGCCTGTTTTCCGGTACCATGTCGGTGATCGGCGGAATCATCGGGTCCGGGATCTTTCTGAACCCCGCGATCGTCGCCCAGCGCGTCGGAAGCGCGGGACTCACCATGGCGGTCTGGGTGCTGGGCGGAGCAGTGGCCCTGATCGGCGCCTTTTGCTTCGGGGAACTCGGCTTCCGCCGCCCCGACGCGGGCGGGGGCTACGTCTACCTCCGTGAGGCCTTCGGCCCGCTGCCGGCCTTCCTCTACGCCTGGATGCTCCTGCTGGCCATCGCGACCGGTGCGATCGCCGCGGTGGCGATGACCTTCGCGAGCTACACCGTGGCCCTGTTCAGCCTGCCGGCGAATAGTGCCCTGCCGCTTGCCGTCGGGGCGATTGTCCTCCTTTCGATGGTGAATTACGTGGGGGTCAAACCCGGGGCCATCACCCAGAACATTTTCACGATCCTGAAACTGACCGCGCTGGCGGGTCTGATCGTCGCCGGACTCTTCCTGCCTGGCGGCTCCGGGACCGCACCGGTTCCCTCCGTAACAACCCCTTCCGGTAGCCTCGGCGTAACGCTCGCGGTCGGGGCGGCCCTGGTGCCGATTCTCTTTTCCTACGGTGGGTGGCAGCAGACCAATTTCATCGCGGCGGAGATCATCGAACCCGAGCGGAACCTTCCGCGGGCTCTGGTGCTTGGAGTCGTCGTCGTCGTGGCGGTGTACCTCCTCGCCAACCTGGCGTACCTCCGGGCCCTGGGCGCGGGTGGACTGGCCGCCTCCACCGCTCCCGCCTCCGACGTAATGCGCGCCCTGGTGGGAGAGGCCGGTGCCCGGTTCATCACGGCAGGCATAGTCGTCTCGACCTTCGGATTCCTCAATCTCGTCATCCTGGTTTCCCCCCGCGTCTACCAGACCATGGCGGCCGACGGCCTGTTCTTTGAAAGACTGGCTCGACTTCACCCGGTCTATCGCACTCCCGCCGCGGCGATTCTGTTTCAGGGAGCCTGGGCGATTCTCCTCACTTGCATCGGGAAGTACGGCCAACTGCTCGACTATGTGGTCTTCGGCGACTGGATCTTCTTCGGGCTCGCGGTCGCGGCCCTGTTTGTCTACCGGACCCGCGACCGGCGTGCCGGGGTGCCATCCCACCCACCGGGGGCGTTTCGCACCCCCGGGTATCCCCTGACTCCGGCCCTGTTCATGGGTGCGGCCATCTATGTGGTGGCCGGCTCGGTCACCTCCAATCCAGGCAACGCCGTGAAGGGGACGCTGCTGCTGGGGTTCGGGGTCCCGGTGTTTCTATTCTGGAGCCGGAAGGCTCGAAAACCTGAGGAACCGTTGAGGGGTAATGACGAGGCAATCATCTCTTAGCGCCGGGACCACCGTCCCCTCTTGCGCTGGCCCACCCCCCCCGGCACATATTCCGCCGTCTCTTCCACAGTCCCGGGGCGGCCCTCCGCGGCCCCGGTGAGGTGATGGCGATGACCACAGACCTCGGTTCAACCATTCAGAATCCCAGGAGACTCGCGGCGCTGGCCGCGACAGGGCTGTTGGACACTCCGTCGGAGGAGCCGTTCGACCGGCTCACCCGTCTCGCCGCCACCGCTCTGCAAGCCCCGATCTCCCGGTTCTGCCTGGTAGACCGGAACCGCTTGTACTTCAAGAGCACCTACTCTCTCGGTGGGATCGCCTGCGACCTGTCGGAGGTGCCGCTCTCCGACTCCTTCTGCCAACACACGGTCTATGCGGGCGGCACTGTAGTCATCCCGGACACGCGGCTGGATCCGCGCGTGAGGGACAGTCACCTTATTGAGGAAGACGGACTCCTCGCCTACACCGGCACCCCGGTGCGTGATCAGGACGGCTTCATCCTCGGCACGCTGTGTGTCCTGGACGTGCGTCCGCATGCCTGGCGCCAAGAGGACACCGCCATGCTGGAGCAGATCGCCGATCTCGCCACGGCGGAGATCGATCGCAGACAGCTCGCCCAAGAGGCCGAGCGGGAGCGGCGGGAGAAAACCAACATCCTCGATAGCATCACCGATTCATTCATGGTGGTGGATCGGCAGTGGCGGCTCACCTTCCTCAACCGGCAGGCCGAGACCCGGGCCGGGGCGACGACCCGAACCCTCCGCGGCAAGACGATCTGGGAAGTCTTCCCGCGGGCCGCCGATTCGCGATTCCGATGCGTGGGAGAGGCCGGAATGGCATCGCGTCAGCCGTTCGCGGTGGAGGAGTACTACGAACCGCTCGGGCTCTGGGTGCTGGTCCGCGGCTACCCCCATGAAGACGGACTGGCCATCTACATGCAGGATGTCACGGCCCGGAAGCAGGCGGAATTGGCGCTCCGGGACCGGGAGGCGCGCTATCGCCTGGTCGCCCAGGTAGCCAATGACGCCATCTGGGACGCGGACCTGTCCACCGGCCTGGTGGAGCGGGGCGAGGGGTTTCAGACCCTGTTCGGCTATGGTGAGAACGAGGTCGGCACCTCAATGGCCTGGTGGCTGGATCGAGTCCATCCGGACGACCGGGAACGGGTACGCCAGGTGCTGGCGGGCGCCTCGATCAATACGCCGAGGGTGGAGACGGAATACCGCTTCCGGCGGGCCGACGGCAGTTATGCGCTGGTGGCGGATCGAGGATGCTTTCTCCATGACCTGAGCGGCAAGCCGGTCCGCCTCGTCGGGGCCACCGCCGACATCACCGAGCGGCGACGGGCGGAGGAGGCACTGAGAGCGAGCGAACAGCGCCACCGCCTGACAGTCGCCGTCATGACCGACGTCACCTACGACTGGAACATCGAGCAGGACGAGGACTGGTGGTCCGATGGAGTCACCCGCCGATTCGGTCACCCGGCCGGCCGGATAGAGAACGCATACGCACGATGGGAAAGTCTGCTCCATCCCGACGACCGGGAATGGGTGATGGCTTCTCTTGATGCCGCGGTGAAGAGCGACCGCGACACCTGGGCCGAGGAGTACCGATACCGGAAGGCCGATGGCACCTATGCGGTGGTGGTCGACGCGAATCACTTCATCCGGGACGGGAGCGGGAGGGCGGTGCGCGCCATCGGAGCCCTTCGCGACGTCACCGAGCAACGGCGGAACGAGGAAGCGCTCCGGGAAAGCGAACAGCGCTTCCGTCTCCTGGCCGAGAATGTCCAGGATCTCATCTGCCTCCACCAACCGGACGGCCGCTACCTCTACCTGAGTCCCTCCTGCGAGCATCTGCTGGGTTATCCCCGGGAGGCGTTGATGGGGACCGACCCGTTCGACCTGCTCCATCCGGAGGACGCACCCCGGGTCCGCGAGCAGATGCACACGGCGGTGGTCCTGGGTCGGACACCAGGCTCCGTGACCTATCGGATCCGGAGGCAGGACGGGGCGTACACCTGGTTCGAGACCCTCGCGATGCCCATCGCCGATCTTCAGGGAAACGTGGTCCGGTTGGAAACCACGTCCCGCGACGTGAGCGAGCGGGTCCGGGCCGAACAGGAGCGGGAACAGTCGCTCTCCCTGCTCCGTGCGACTCTCGA
>JBGPJS010000169.1:0-7895 GCA_041485505.1 Gemmatimonadota bacterium
CCGGGGGTATTGCCATCGCCCCCTTTCAGTTGGGCCCCACTGTCGAGCTGGTGCTTTATGACTTCGGGGCCGCTTCGGTGAGCTATGCCATTCCCCTCGCGGGATCGGCCTCCTCGGAGCTCCTCGACATGAGCGTCTCTCTGCGGGGCCACCAGGCGTTGATCGCGGATGCCCGCACCAGAGTCGAAGCGCTGATCGGTTCCCTCGGTACCGCGGTGCTCAAGCCCAAGGTGGCGGAAGCCGTGGAAGACTATTTCATCTTTCAGATCGAGGTCCTCGAGGGGCCCGCCGATGCCTCGGCCTTCTGCACCGAACAGGCCTCCGCCATCGCGGGTATTCTGCGGGCGGAACGGGCGGAGCTCTCCCCCGATGAAATCGAGGACGCCACTGACGTCCGGCTCTCCTTTGGCCGCAACGACGTGACGATGGTGGACTGGGATTCGGCGATCATCCTCGACCCGGATCCGGACGAGCTCCGCGCCGTGCTCGAGTTTGCCAACGTTCAGCTCCTTGAGCTGCGCCATCTCGACCGGCAGCTCGACCAGGCCCTGGAGCGATCGTACCATCTGCTCTCCAAACAGACCGGCTGGCGGGTCATCACCCCGGCGTTCTTCGCCGAAGACCTCCGGCAAGTGGCGGAGCTGCAGGTGGACAGCGCGGTGCTGCTGGAGCGGGTCACCAACGCGCTCAAGTTCTTCGGCGAGGAGTACCTGGCCCGGCTCTACCGGCTGGTCTCCGGCCGGCTGCATCTGGCTGAGTGGGATGGGAGCATCACCCGGAAGCTGCAGACGATCGAGAGCCTTTACCAGAAGATGGCGGACCGCGCCAACGGCCGCCGGATGGAGGTGCTGGAATGGGTGGTGATCGTGCTGATCGCGGTGGAGATTGTTCTGGGGTTCAGGAATTGAGGAATTGAGGGATAGTGGAATTGTGGGATTGGGGGATCGGGGGATTGGGGGATGGGGGGATTGAGGGATTGGGGGATTGGGGGGTTGGGGACTGGGGATGGGATTGACTGCTGAGGTGAGCCCTCCCTGTGTGTCATCCGGAGCGAAGCGAAGGATCTCTAACCATCCATGCCTTCTCTCACGCGAGCATTTGTAAAATCCGCGATGGCCTGCCTGCTCCTCGCCCTTGCCCTCGGGATTCTGATCGAAGCCCCACCCCTGCCCGGCGTGCCCTCCCAGATCTCGGTGCTTTTCCCCACCTGGCTCCACTTGCTGGTAGTGGGCTGGCTGACCCAGCTCATTTTCGGCGTGGCGCACTGGATGTTCCCCCGTTCCTCCGCGGAGCACCCGCGTGGGAGTGAGCGACTCGGCTGGGCTACCTTCGGCCTCCTCAATGCCGGGCTCCTTTTCCGTGTCATCGGTGAGCCGATGGTGAGCTTCGGCGCCGGCGGCGGCTGGCTGCTGGTGGTCGCGGCGTTGCTGCAGCTTGGGGCGGGACTCGCCTTCGTCGCGAACACCTGGCCCCGGGTGAAAGGCCGCTGACGATGCCTCGGCTCAGCGTCTGGTTCATCCGCACCGCCCTCCTGAACCTGGGTATCGGCTTCCTGCTCGGAGCCGTGCTGCTGGCCAACAAGGGGGTCTATCTTCACGTTCCGGTGCAACGCCTTCTCCCGATGCACGGGGAGGCCTTGTTGATCGGCGGCATGGTGCAGTTCGCGATGGGCGTAGCCTTCTGGATGTTGCCCCGGTTCCGCAGTGGTCCCGAGCGAGGAGCCGAGGGATGGGGCTGGCTGGCGTATCTGCTCATCAATGGGGGCGTGATCCTCGCCGGGAGCGCGACGCTGCTGAATCTCTCTCCCCTCACCTCGTCACTCGGCCGGGCCGCCGAGCTCCTGGGCGCCGCCAGTTTTGGCGGCTCGATCTGGCGCCGGATCAAGCCGTTCGACTTGACTTGACCGCTTACGAGCCCGACGATTAGGAGCCGATGTGGCTCCCTGTGCGAGGCCCCCACTCACCCGATCGCGGGAGTTTCAGATGCGCCACCTTCTTCTACTCGCCGTCCTTGGGATCAGCGCGGCGGGTCCCGCCCGGGGACAGGGGCGGCAGGAACATCGGGGATTCTGGTTTGGCTTTGGACTGGGCGGTGGGGTGAATCTCTCTCAAGGGCTGGATGGCGCCCGCCTCGGCGGCGGGGGAGGATACATTCGCCTCGGTGGCACCGTCCAGCAGAAGGTGCTGCTCGGCGGGGAGGTCATCGGCTGGACCCGAAACCGCAACGGTGACGAGCTGGACCGCGGCAATGTCACCTTCACCGCGATCTACTACCCGAACGAGACTGGCGGGCCGTTTCTCAAGGGCGGCGTCGGCTTCGCTACCGTGGGGCAGTCACGCACCTCGGGCAATACCACGTCCACCACCACCAAGGAAGGCTTCGGCGCGACCATCGGCGTCGGTCTCGACCTGCGAATCGGTCGCAACCTCTACCTGGTGCCTGCGGTCGATTGGCTGTTCCAGGCCTTCTCCAGTGAAACCGACCCGGTGCTTGGGAAGATCCCCGGGACCAACACCCTGCTGTTGTTCACGCTGGGGCTGACCTGGCACTGAGGCCTGGCCCTGGATCGGTAATTGACGAAGGGAATCAATGCTGGACTGGATCGAGCAACTCTACCACCCCGCGTTGGCCGATGCCGACTCCAAGAGCACGCGAGATGCTGCTTGGCCAAGCGAGGCTGCAGGCCGGTGTGAGGTGATCGGTACTGATCGAGCACCCACGCTCGGGGCCGCACGATACCCAGAAAGAGCGAGCCTGCTTCCCAACCGTCCGCCTGGCGCAAGGGATTGCCGACTTTGCGATGGCACCGGCTACATTCACCGCGATAAGACCGGACGCGGAGTGGTCTGCCCTGAATGCGGCGGCTTGGGCTGGAGGCCTGCGTAGGGCCAGCCCAACTAGCGCTGGCAGGTGACAATCGCTGAGATGGCAAACGCCCAATCCCTCCGCTCCGTCATCGCGGCGCTTCGGCGCTACTACGGCAAGCCGGCGCCGCCGATCAGTCGCGACCCCTTCCGCCTCATCCTTTGGGAACAAGTCGGCTATCTGGTGCCTGACGCCCAACGCCACCGAGCGTTCACGGCCCTGCGAACGCAGGTCGGGCTGGGCCCGGCGGCCATAGTGGCGGCCCCGGGCCGTACGCTTCAGGCTATTGCCCGGCTGGGTGGACCGATCGCCGTCTCCGTTCGGGCGGCCCGCCTTCGTCAGTCCGCCGAGCTCGTCATCGGCCAATGGGGCGGGGATCTCCGAGCTGCCCTCCGCTTGCCACTCGCTCAAGCGCGTCGCGCGCTGGCCCAGTTCCCCATGATCGGGGAACCTGGGGCCGACAAGATCTTGGTGTTCACCAAGCGGACCCGGCTGCTACCGCTCGACTCCAATGCCCTTCGCGTCCTCCGCCGCCTCGGGCTTACTACTGACGCCAGGGACTACCGGAGTACCTACCGGCGCGCTCAAGCCACCCTTGCTTCCGCACTGCCGAACGACCATGATTGGCTAATCGCGGCTTCTAGTCTCCTCCGCCGCCACGGACAGGAGCTCTGCCGCCGGACAGCTCCGGAATGCGAGTCGTGCCCTCTTCAGGTGTGGTGCCCTGTGGGCTCCGGGACCGGCGGGGGTACCTAACTAGGGATCTGAGGTCGCGCCTGCACCGCTTCATCTCAACCTAAGGGCACCTGCTCGCCCTGTATTACCTTCATCCCAGGATCTCCTGGCATGCGGTCAATGCGGAGAGCCGATGAGGAGCACCCGATGAATACTCGGAATGAAGGTCCTGCGATGTATGTCCCCCGCATGGATGCGGTGGTGAACCGCTGGTTTACGACCTACCAAGACGCACAGGCATCCCTTAAGGCGGAGGGAGGTTTTCTCTTCCCCTATCGCCATCAATTCTTTCTTACCGAGGTGGCCGGAGTCATCGAGCTCGGGCTGGATCCCGAGGACGCCGACTGGGAGCGTATTGGCTGGGATTGGGTTCGGCCCCGAGACCCCGAAGCCTGGTCCCGGCTCCTGCTGCGAAGGGAGATTGCGGCGTAGATCCTCGGACCGCGAGCGCTTGCAGGCGGCAGCCGCTCCGGGCGCACGCGCCTTGCGCGAGCGGGCTCCGCCCCGCGATAGCGAAGCCAAGCAGCGATGATCGTCACAACGGCCCTCGTGTCTGCCGCGGGAGCGGGGGCGTGTGCTGGCCACTCTTCGCATCTGGACATCGGAACCCGCCAGCCTATGCCCCTCGACCCGATTCTCGGGGAGCTTCACTCCTCCCCAGGCCCAGACCAGGCCACCTCACACTGGGTCGGCCGCGCCACGTTTCCGCCGACGGGCGACGTGGTGGACTATCAGTTCAACGCCCCGAACGATGGCCCCACCGAAACCCAGCGCGACCTCCTCCGTCGCATTCATCGCCGCTATCCCGAGCTGCAACCGCAACTGCTCTCCCTCCTTCAGCAGCATCTCGATGCCGAGGGGCCCGACCGGGAAGACCCGCCCGCCGGGCGGCCCTTCCGCCTAGTCGCCCTGTGGTTGCCCTCTCAGGATCACGAGGCGATGGAGTGGGATCTCACGTTTGAGGACTCGACGACACAGGAGCAGTATATGGTTGACATGAAGGGTTGGAGTCCGGTTGGTGTTGCCCCGGCGTAGGAGCTGGTGGACGTTGGCCCCGCTGGCACCCGCGGGGCCGGCCGGGACCAAGGCGCCACGACCTTATCGCTACCCCTTCAATATCAAGGATCAGCCCTATGCGTCCGACCAAGTCGCGCTCCCGGTTCACTCGCTTTGCGAAGGCGACCTCCCGGGCGACCGGCAGGCCCATGGCCTTCATTCTTGCGGTCGCCGTCGTCCTGGCGTGGCTGCTGACGGGGCCGCTCTTTCGATTCAGCGACACCTGGCAACTGGTGATCAATACCAGCACCACCATCATCACCTTCCTGATGGTGTTCCTCATTCAGAATACCCAGAACCGCGATGCCGAGGCCGTGCAGGTGAAGCTGGACGAGCTGCTCCGGGCCACGCTGGGGGCGCACAACGCGCTCCTCGATCTTGAGGAGCTCGAGGAGAGTGAGCTCGACGGGATGCGCGCGGCTTACGCCCGCCTGGCCGAGGGCGCCAGGGCAGATCTGCGGCGGGGACACACTGATACCGGCGCGCCCGACGTCGCCTGACCGCGCGACCGAACGCTCTGGCGATCGGTAGCCATTAGCCATTAGCCGTTAGTTCTTAGGTATTCCAGCAGCGAAAAACCCTCCGGGCTCCGGCACGGGGGGTTGTTTGCTCCCTGAGCAAGCTAACGGCCAATGGCTAACGGCTCTCACTGCGCCAGTTCCGCCAGCGTGGTCTCCCGGAAAAAGGCAACCACCCGTTCCGAAACTTCGCTCCACCGGTGATGTGCCGCGCAGGGCTTGGCGTCGCTGCAGGCCACCCGGCCGAGCAGGCATTGGCGGCGCGGTTGAATGTCGTCGAAAAGGCCCACGACATCCAGGACGGCAATCCGCTCCGCCGGCCGGGCCAGGCGAAACCCCCCGCCCTTGCCCCGGGTCGAGAGCAGTACGCCGGCCTGAGTGAGCTGGTAGAGGATCTTGGACAAATAGTTCCTCGGCAGGTTAAGGCTGCGCGCCAATTCCGCCACATCGGTGACCTCCCCCGGCTTGACGGAGGCCAGATGGAGGGCGGCTCGGAGGGCGTATTGGGCGGTCTGGGACAACATGTTAGCCCTTGGAATGGGAAGGTAACCGAATCATGAAGAAGGCTTACAAATTCCAAAGATCATATCCTCATGATGAAATGATATCCTTCGGCCGACGATAGGTCCAGCCACCCAGAAAGGAGAACCTCGATGTTGGGTATGAGACGGGGAATCACCGCCCTGCTGACGACCGCTCTCGCCTTCGCCTTGGCCGGCTGCGGACAATCGAAAAAGTCGGAGGGAGCGGAAGGCGGGGAGTCTGCCGAGGCCGCCGAGCATGAGGCGGGGTTGAGCCCGTTCCAGCTCAAGAACGGCATCGGCCCGATCACCGAGGAGGTGAGCGTCGGGCCGGTGGACAGGGCCTTGGCCTCCCAGGGGGCAAAGCTCTTCGGCGCCAAGTGTACCGCATGCCACAAGATGGAGGAGCGCTATGTGGGACCCTCGCTCGGTGGCGTCGCGACCCGTCGGACCCCGACCTACATCATGAACATGGTTCTGAATCCGCAGGAGATGTACGAGAAACACCCGGTCGCGCACGGACTTCTGGCCGAATACATGACCCAGATGCCCAACCTCGCGCTCACCAAGGATGAGGCCCGGGCCATCATGGAGTACCTCCGCGATCAGGCTACCAAAGTCACCGTCAAATCCTAGAGGAGAATCCGTCATGTCGCCCCGTCGTTCAGTCAGAGCAACCTTCCCCATTTGCCTCGCCTTCGCGGGCGCGGTCCTCACGGCCACCGCATGCACCAAGGCCCGAAGCGGCTCTGGCGACTTCAGCGACGCCGCCGCCAAGGTCTATGTGGCACCGGGCAAGTACGACGAGTTCTACGCCTTCATGTCCGGCGGGTTCAGCGGGCAGGTGGCGGTCTACGGCCTGCCGTCGGGCCGTCTGCTGCGGCTGATCCCGGTCTTCTCACAGGACCCCCAGGACGCCTGGGGCTACAGCGAACAGACCAAGCCGATGCTCAATACCAGCTACGGTTTCGTCCCGTGGGATGACTCCCACCACCCCCAGTTGTCTCAGACCGACGGGGTACCGGACGGGCGCTGGCTCTTCATCAACGGGAACAACACCCCCCGGATCGCGCGGCTGGACCTCTCGACCATGGAGACCAGTGAGATCATCGAGATCCCCAACTCCGCGGGCAATCACGGGTCTCCCTTCCTGACCCAGGGAACCGAATACGTCGTGGCCGCCACCCGCTTCAGCGTGCCGACTCCGCAGGCCGATGTCTCGATCCAGGACTACAAGACCAAATTTGCCGGCCGAATCAGCTACATCAGCGTCGACAAGACCACCGGACACATGACGCTGGCCTTCCAGATCGATATGCCCGGGTTTGACTACGACCTCTCTCACGCGGGCAAAGGCCCCTCCCACGGCTGGTCTTTCTTCACGTCCTACAACAGCGAACAGGCCAATACCCTGCTCGAGGTGAATGCCTCCCGCAACGACAAGGACTTCATCGCCGCGGTGAACTGGAAGCAGGGCGAGCAGTGCGTGGCCCAGGGGAAGGCAACCAACGAGTCCGGACGCTATGCCCACAACTGGATCGACCAGGCGCAGGAGGCCCATTCCGAGATCCTGAGTGGGGTGAAGGTACTCAAGGTCTCCACCTGTCCCGGGCTGGTCTACTTCCTCCCAACCCCCAAGTCGCCCCATGGTGTAGACGTGGATCCCAGCGGCGAATTGATCGTGGCGGGCGGCAAGCTCGCGACGGTCATCCCGGTGCATTCGTTCAGCAAAATGATGAAAGCGATCGAGGCCAAGGACTTCGACGGGGAAGTGGCGGGGATTCCGGTGCTCAAGTACACCTCGACCGTCGCCGGCGAAGTCCAGAAACCGGGGCTGGGGCCGTTACACACCGAGTTCGACGGCAAGGGCTTTGCCTACACCTCCATGTTCATATCGTCGGAGATCGTGAAGTGGAGCCTGAAGGACTTCACGGTGGTGGATCGGATCCCGGTCTATTACTCGATTGGGCATCTGATGATCCCCGGCGGCGACAGCCGTCAGCCCTGGGGCAAGTGGGTCATCGCGCTCAACAAGATTACCAAGGACCGCTACCTCCCGACCGGTCCGGCCCTTGCCCAGTCGGCCCAGCTCATCGACATCACCGGCGACAAGATGAAAATGCTGCTGGACTTCCCCACCATTGGCGAGCCGCATTACGCCCAGGCCCTGCCGGCCGCCCTGATCAAGGACAAGCAGGTC
>JBGPJS010000170.1:0-7868 GCA_041485505.1 Gemmatimonadota bacterium
CCTCTCCGCCGAAGACCTGCTCCGTCGGCTGCAACAGGGCAAGGTGTACGTGGCCGAGCAGGCGGCGCGGGCCATCGACCGGTTCTTCCGCCGGGGCAATCTCATTGCGCTCCGCGAGCTGGCGCTGCGGCGAGTGGCGGAACGGGTGGACGCCCAGATGCGCGGATACATGCAGGAGCATGGCATCCGCGAGACCTGGCCCGCGGGGGACCGGCTCCTGGTGTGTGTCGGACCCAATCCGGATGCCGCCCGGCTGATCCGGGCCGGGAAGCGGATGGCGACCCGGCTCGAGTGCGAGTGGATCGCGGCCTACGTCGAGACCCCGGCGGTCGCGAACCTCTCCGCGGCGGATCGGGAGGCGCTGGCCGAGAACCTGCAACTCGCCGAGGAACTGGAAGGGAGCGTCGTCACGCTGAGCGGACACAATGCGGCGGAGGAGATCATCGCCTACGCCAGGGATCACAACGTCACCAAGATCCTGGCCGGGAAACCGACCCATGCACGCTGGCGGGACAAGCTCTTCGGCTCGATGCTCTATCAGCTGGTGCGCGGCAGCGGCAGTATCGATGTCTATGTGATCAGCGGCGAGGAGGCAGGGAACCCGCCACCCGGTCGTGCCGCCCTGGTCCGGCGGTCGCCGCCCCGGGAGTACCTCTGGGCGGCGTTCGTGGTCGCCATCTGTACCGCAGTGGGATGGCTGATCCTCCGGCGTCTCACGGTCACCGACGTGGCGATGGTCTATCTGACCGGTGCGGTGGTCGTCGCGGCCCGGTTCGGGCGGGGTCCCTCCGTGCTGGCCTCGGTGCTGGGTATTGCCTGCTTCGATTTCTTCTTCATTCCCCCAACGTTCACCTTCGCGGTGCTGCTCGGCGTATCCCTCCTGATCAGCGGGCTCACGGTACGGATCCGGGAACAGGCGGTGTCCGCCCGGGAGCGGGAGCGGCGCACCGCGACGCTCTACGTCATGAGTCGCGAGTTCGCGGCGAGCCGAGGCCAAGAGGAACTGCTCGCCGCGGCCACCCGCCATCTCCAGAACACCTTCGGCAGCGCCGTGGCGGTTCTGCTCCCCGGGACCGGCGGGCGGCTGGGGCCGGCGGTCGGGAGCCTCCCAGGATACCCCCTCGAGGAGAAGGAGCTGAGTGTGGCGAGCTGGGTACTCCAGCGCGGCCAGTCCGCCGGCCTCGGCACCGACACGCTGCCCGCGGCAGAGGCGTTGTATCTGCCTCTAATCGTCTCGGGCAATGCGGTGGGAGTGCTCGGCCTTCGACCTCAGGATCCGAAGCGGTTTCAGGATCCGCCCCAGCGCCAATTGTTGGAGACCTTCGCCGGGTTGATCGGTGCAGCGCTGGAACGGACCATTCTCGCGGACCGGGGACAGAAGGCCCAACTCGAAGTCGAAGCCGAGCGGCTCCGGACCTCCCTGCTCAGCTCGCTCTCCCACGATCTGAGAACCCCCCTCGGCAGCATCACGGGGGCCGCGAGCAGTCTGCTGCAGGATTCCGGCGGGATGCCGGAAACCACCAAGCGCGGACTGCTGCAGGCCATCCAAGAGGAAGCGGAGCGGATGAACCGGCTGATCGGCAATCTCCTCAGCATGATCCGGGTCGAGACCGGATCGCTTCAGGTCCAAAAAGAATGGCAGCCGCTGGAGGACACCATCGGGGTCGCCCTGATCCGGCTGGACGAACGGATCAAGGACCATCCGGTCCAGGTCAGCCTCCCGCCGGATCTCCCGCTCGCCTTCATCGACGGCATCCTGCTGGAGCAGGTGTTCATCAACCTGCTGGAGAACGCGGCCAAGTATACGCCCGCCGACAGCCCGATCGCGATTTCCGCCGCGGTCCACGACGGCGTGCTGACGGTGGAGGTGGCTGATCGGGGGCCCGGCTTGCCCAAGGGAGAAGAGACCCGGGTCTTCGACAAGTTCTACCGGATCACCGGCGCCAGTGCCGCCGGGGGCGTGGGACTCGGCCTCACCATCTGCCGGGGAATCATCACCGCACACGGTGGCCGGATCTGGGCGGAAAACCGGGCCGGAGGAGGCGCGGTTTTCAAGTTCACGCTCCCGGCTCCGACCCCTCCGCCCGAGCCACCGCCGGCTGAGGAGATCGATCTGGCAACCCGATGACCGAGCCCCGACCCCTCATCCTGCTGATCGAGGACGAGCCCCAGATGCGGCGGTTTCTCCAGGCCGCACTCGAGGACAAGGACTTTCGCCTGGTCGAGGCGGTCACCGCGCGGGAAGGAATCGCCCAGGCGGCAAGCCGGAATCCGGAGATCATCCTGCTCGACCTCGGGCTGCCCGACGGGGACGGCATCGAGGTCACTCGACGAATCCGGGAGTGGTCCACCGTCCCGATCATCGTGATCTCCGCCAGGGGCCAGGAGCAGGACAAGGTCGCGGCACTCGACGCCGGAGCGGACGACTATCTCACCAAGCCCTTCGGCGTGGGCGAACTCCTCGCCCGGATCCGGGTGGCCCTCCGGCACGCCGAGCGGCGGAGGGGTGGCGGTCCGGAGGAGGTGGTCTTCGAGACCGGCGACCTCAGGATCGACTTCGGAAAACGGCTGGTCACGGTCGGGGAAAAGGAGATCCACCTTACCCCCACGGAATACCGGTTGCTTACCGTCATGGCGCGCGATGCCGGGAAGGTCCTCACTCACCGGCACCTCCTCAAGGAGGTGTGGGGCCTGAATTACATCAGCCAGACCCACTACCTGCGGGTCTACGTCACGCAGCTCCGCCACAAGCTGGAACCCGACCCCACCAAACCACGCTATCTGCTGACCGAGTCGGGGGTTGGTTACCGGCTTCGAAGCGAATAGCTCCGGTCCCAAGAGGTTGGAGCTGAGCCCATTCCGACTCACATCAAGATTTCATAAGGATTTCTCCAGCGGGCTGGTATCCCGTCAGGCCTCCCTCCCTAATTCCTGCCGTGAAACCACCCGGGAGTACCGTTGGCTGAGCCCCAGACCGAGGCACAGGGGAACACACTCGGCCGGCGGCTCAGGCACTTGCTGTTCGGTCAACCCCGGGACCTCCACGACTCCAGTCTGTTCCATCGACTGTCCCTGATTCCCTTTCTGGCCTGGGTCGGCCTGGGGGCGGACGGGCTTTCCTCCTCGTCGTACGGCCCCGAGGAGGCCTTTCGCGCGCTGGGCACCCACGTCTACCTGGCGCTGGCGCTGGCCGCGCTCATGGCGACGACGGTGCTCCTCATTTCGGCCGCCTACCGCCGGATCATCGAGGAGTTTCCCACCGGTGGCGGCGGCTACGTGGTCGCCACCAAGTTGCTGGGGAGCCGGGCCGGCGTGGTTTCGGGTTCCGCGCTGCTGGTGGACTACGTGCTCACCATCACCACCTCCCTCGCAGCAGCGGGCGATGCTCTGTTCAGCTTCCTTCCGCCGGCGTGGCACCAGGCCAGGCTTCCAGTCGAGATCCTGTTCACACTGGTGCTCACCGGGCTCAACATCCGCGGGGTCCGCGAATCGGTCATGACCCTGCTTCCCATCTTTCTGCTCTTCCTGGGGACTCACCTGCTGATCATCGTGGGCGGGATTGCGTGGCAACTGCCCAACCTCTCCCACACAGTCCAGGCCGTTCGGGCTGACTACAACGGGGGCGTGAGTGCGTTGGGCCTGGGCGGCATGGCGCTGCTCTTCCTGCGGGCGTACTCCCTGGGCGGGGGCACCTACACCGGGATCGAGGCGGTGTCCAACGGGCTGCCCATCATGCGGGAGCCCCGGGTGAGGACCGGCAAGCGGACCATGGTGTACATGGCCCTATCGCTCGCATTCACCGCCTCGGGGTTGCTGCTCTGCTACCTGCTCTGGCAGGTGGCGCCGGTGGCCGGCAAGACCATGAACGCCGCCCTGATCGAGCGGATGGTTGGGGGACTCCCGTTCGGCCATCTCTTCCTCGTGGTAGCACTCTTCTCCGAGGCCACCCTGCTGGTGGTCGCGGCCCAGGCCGGCTTCATCGACGGTCCCCGGGTCCTGGCCAACATGGCGGTGGACTCCTGGGTGCCGCACCGCTTCGCGGCGCTGTCGGAGCGGCTCACCACCCAGAACGGGATTCTGCTGATGGGCGGGGCGGCCCTCGCGGCCCTACTCTACACCAAGGGCGCGGTAAGCCACCTGATTGTGATGTACAGCATCAACGTGTTCCTCACCTTTTCGCTGTCGATGTTCGCCATGCTGAAGTTCTGGTGGCAGCATCGCGCGACCCGGGGGGAATGGAAGGCCCGGATGGCGCTGTTCGCGGCAGGGTTCGCGCTCTGCGCCACGATCCTGGCGATCACGGTCTTCGAGAAATTCGCGGAGGGGGGATGGGTGACGGTCGTCGTCACCGCGCTGCTCATCGGGCTCTGCTTCGCGATCCGCCGGCACTACCGCGCGGCGGCCCGAACGGTGGACCAGCTCTACCGGCAACTGGGCGACCTCCCCCTCAAGCCACCACCACCGGTAGGGGCCCGTCCAGCGGTTCTCGACCCCACCCAGCCAACCTCTGCCGTCCTGGTCAGCAGCTACGGCGGGATCGGGATTCACACCGTCCTCAACATCTTCCGGGCCTTTCCCGGTCATTTCAAGAACATCGTATTCCTTACCGTCGGGGTAGTGGATTCCGGGGAGTTCAAGGGCGAGCAGGCGGTCGAACAGCTGCGGGAGCGCACCGAGCAGATGCTGGCGCAGTACGTATCTCTCGCCGCGAGCCTCGGCATCCCAGCCGTCGCGCGCATGGCCATCGGCACCGACGTCGTGGAGGAAGCCGAGAAACTCTGTCTGGAGGTGGCCCGGGAATTCCCGCGCACCACGTTTTTTGCGGGGAAGATGATCTTCCAGCGGGAAGTGTGGTGGCAGGGCCTGCTGCACAACGAGACGGCCCTCGCCATTCAGAAACGGCTGCAGTGGGCGGGAAAAACCGTCGTGACCCTGCCCATCCGGGTACAGGAGGCTCGGCCGATTTTGAGATCTCCTTGACCGCAGCGACTCTATCTTGAGCTGACGCTGTAAGGAGGCCAAGTGCCCCGACCGCTCCAGATCGTTCCAGATGAACCGCCATCGCCCGCCGCGGCCACACTGGTCGCGCAGGGGATGCACTCGAACGCCCGACTGGAGGCCGCGCTGGGCGGCTGCTACGCGGTGGAACGCCTCCTGGGACGGAGCGCCGTCGCCAGCGTCTTCCTCGCCCACGACATCCCGGGTCGCCGGTCGGTGACCATCAAGCTGGTGGATACGGACCTGGCCTATGACGTCGGCGGCGCCACCTACGTGCGCGCCATCGGCGACCGCCGGGAGCTCGGCAAGGCCCACGTGCTACCGCCCGGCCCGGGGGCAAACGACGGTGGCGGCCTCTACTACGTCAGTCCGTATGTCCCGGGCCGCCCGCTGAGTGAGTTTCTGATGAAGTCACCGACCATCGGCTGGGAGGAGGCCCTGCGGATCGCCAGCGACAGCGCGCGGGCGCTCGACCACTGGCATGCCCTCGGGCTGGCCCACGGCGATATGGGGCCCGACACCCTTCTGATGCTGGGTGACCAGATCCTGCTGGCCCCACCCTCGCGGGTGGTGTACGGCTGGGAGGAGCGGCGCCGCGACGTGCAGGCGCTGGCGCGTCTCTGCCTGGCCCTGTTTGAGCGCAGCCGTCGGCCGGCGCTGCCTCCGGGAAATTGGCAACGGCTTCATGCGCTGCTGGCCGGCGCGGCTGCGGGATCCGCCCCGCCTTCATTCTCTGCGGGTGACATCGCCGAAACGCTCGCCTCGGCAGAACGGGGAGAGCTGGGCCCGGGACGGCTTCGTCGATGGCTCACGACGATCGCCAGGTGGATTCAGCGGGAGAGGCGGTAGCGGCGGGAGGGGCGGGACCGTGGGACCGATGACTCCGCCCGATTTAGGTCAAGGCCGGCAGCAGATATCTTCGCCAGAGCGACTGCTCGAATGCCGGTTTGAAGAAGCCGAAGTGGCCAATCCGGGGGACCCCGATTTCCCTCGGCGTGATCCTTTGCATGACCTTCGGAGCACTGACATAGAATCCGTGAAGGGATTCCGTGTTCCGGGCGGACATGAACTCATCGTCGGAAAACGAGAGTGCGACCAGCGGTGTGCTCACCGCCGCATACTGAGCCCGGACACCGGCCCCTTCCGCGCCCACCGCGTACTCCGGATCGAGGCACCACCGGCGCCACTGCTCCATAACGCCCCGGGGAAGGTCGCCGGCCTTGCGAAGCCGCTTACCGGGGAAATAACCGAACAGGCGAATGGCCAGCGGAGCTACCACATACCAGAGCCACCAGGCGCGCCATCGTAACGGTGGGGCATTTTCCCGCCAATACCCGCTGCCGGCGGCAATGGTGACCGCCTTGGAAATCCGATGACGGTTGGGAACGAAGGGAAGGATCTGGCCCCCAAGGCTATGGCCGATCCAGTACAGGGGTTTGTCGGGCGCGCGGGCGGCGAGGGTTTCGATCATGGCGGCACAGTCGACCCGCGCCCAATTGAGGATATCGACGTTCAAGTCCCGCAGGGCGCCCCGTCGCGACTGTCCGATGCCCCGGTAGTCAAAGGTGGCGACCAGATACCCCTGGGCGGCCAACCACGCCGCGAAGGGGGCATAGTACTTCTGACTGGCCCCCATCGCCGGGACGATGAGCACGGCGCCGATGGGTTGCCCGGCGGGGGAGAACAGCTGCGAGGTGAGCTCCCGTCCATCCGGGGTGGGTACGCCCAGCGGGGCCATCATGAGGGCGTCCAGCTAGTTGGCGGCCCACCAGTCATCGCGCTTGAGGTCAGCCGTGTGGTGGCGTAAGGCCGCGCGCATGTGCCTCGGCTTGCCCGCCCCAAAGGCGTGTTCCTCTGCCCACTGCCGCAGGGCCAGGTCGGTCTCGGCCAACGGCTGCCCGATCAGATGCTCCATGACTGGGTGCCGTTTGCCTTCGCTCATCAGGTACCAGGTCGGCACGACGGCGGGCACCTTGCGCTTCTCATTGGCGGGCACGCCCTCGTACGCCACAAAATGCAGTTCGCGGCCGTGAAGGGTGATGCGGTGTTGGACGGGCTTATGGTCTGACACAGTGGCTCCCAGCGGAGGACGTCGGCAAGCGCTCGAAGGCCTGACCGCCAGGCTCCGGGTTCCGTCCAGTTGCTCGCCGAACAGAGAAAGCTAACGTACTGGTCGGAACCGCGCCCGTACCCGGAGGGATTGTCGCCTGCAAGCGCTGGTTACCGAGGCCGGGCGATCCCCTGGTTCACCAGCGCGATCGCGGCCTCCGGCGAGGCGACTTCGATGATCAAATGGGCATAGACCTCGTGATCGAGGTCGATGACAATGGTGTTGTCGGCATTCTGGACATCCCAGAACACGAACTGGCCGTCTTGATAGAAGGTGCCGGCGGAAATCACACCGGGCATATGGGCCCCGGCCACTCGGAAGCCATGCCACCATTTCCGGGCGATCTCAGGGTCCGCCCGAACTCCGCGAATGTGGCTCAAGGGGATTTCCAGCCTGCTGCGCAGCGCCCAGAGCTTGTCCATGCCCTCGACATGAAAGACCGCGGAACTGGCAGTAAGCTCGATGGCGACCATGGTGAGTCTCGGTTCGGTTGAGAGCAAGCGGCGCGCCGGTTGCTACCGCAACGGTCGTCGGTGTCGGGAGGTGCACTTCAGCTTCGTTCGGTAAGATAATCGGACCTCCCCGGGGTCTCCGCCGACCGAGAGGCCGATGGGGACCAGGGTACGGCAGCGGAAAGCGGTTGTCGCCGGCGGCGTGCCCTCCCGGATTACCCTGACCGATTCAGATTCCACCACTGCATCGCCTGCTCCTCGCCCCAGGGCTCGACCTCGATATCCGCCAGCGAGCGGGCCAGCGCCGC
>JBGPJS010000171.1:0-7833 GCA_041485505.1 Gemmatimonadota bacterium
CGATGTTGGGATCGGTGTCGAAGTCCCAGCGTAGCAGGACGCCGCTGGGTGACCCCGGAGTGCCGCTAGCCTCGGCGACGTAGCTGAGATTGGTCGGAGCGTTCACCGAGCCACCGGGCCCGACACTGTTGTAGTCGCCGCAGCCTACCGCGATCAGGATCAGCAGGAGGGCGCGCCAGGTACCACGCATTGGAATCTCCAGGGAGGGATGCAGGCGCAAAGGCAGAGGCCGTGCCAACCCTCGGCGTATGGGCATCTCGTTGAGGCGAAACGAGTTGAAAAGGTGCTCCGGAAAATGGCTGTCCCCCAGAGGGGACACTCACCGTTGCAGAGTTGTCTGGTTATAGTCGAATTTGATCTCGGGAAGGTCGGTCAGGGCAATGTGGAAGAAGAACGCGAAATTCCCATTGGGACTCCGGGAGAAGTCGAATCCCGCCCGCCACTCATGGAGGTCCCGGGTCAGGGTGACAACATTCGACTCGAACCGCTTATCGGTGATGTTGTACTGGGTCCGCCAGGAAACATTCCAGAACCGGGTGGGAGAGAAGCTGGTCTGGATGCCGAGGCTCTGGCGGCTGGACGGGACGACCCCAGTCGCCGTGGGATCGGGGCGCGAGCGCTGGAGCTGATAGTTGAAACTGGCGGTGAAGCGGCCTCGGCTCCCACCACCGAGAAAGGCCTGATCGGTGTTGTAGAAGGAGCTTCGACCCGAGCGGCCGAGGCTGCCGGCGTAGGACGTGGGGGGTGGTTCCTCCTTCCGTTTGGCGCCCGAATCGGCCGTTTTGCCACCCAGGCCCAACGCCGCTGCCAGCCCCCGGAAGGTGGCGCCGGACACCGCGAAGCTCGCACTGACGTTGGTCAGGAAAAGATTGAACTGGGCGGTGTCGCTCCCGGCCGTGCCCCGCCAGAGATCGTGCGTCAGGCTCAAATTGAATCCGGGCACCAGTTCGCTCTGGAAGGTATTGGTTATCGTTTGGGTCCTCCAGCCAGTCCGGCCGGGCTGCTTGGCCTGTTCGAAGTCGTAGCTGAGCGGACTGGTCGCGATGCTGAGCAGGCGGATCTTTCTGGCCTGGGTTTGGTCAGTGGTATCACCGGGGGCCGGCTTACGCTTGGCCTCGAAGTTCTGGGAGAGAGCGATGCTGGCGGTCTGGGTGGCGATGCTTCGGGTGATCACCGGGGCACCCGCCCCAATGACCACCGCCCGGGCGTACTCCAACGGGATGCTGGCCGCGGGACTGTAGTTGTAGGACAGCACAGGTGAGATGTTGTGTCGGATCCGGCTGATCGGCCCGAAGCCCGGGAAGAATCCGAAGAAGGAGGGTGAGACCCCAAGGGTAAAGGAAAACCGTTTCCCCTGGTGGACCCAGTTCCCGTTAGTGTTCCGGTTCCGCAGGAAAAACGACCCTGAGGTGGTGTTCGCGATTCCGACGGCGGGCTGGAGCTTCCAGGAGCCGCGGAAGAGTGTCGGCAGATTGATCCCCGTGTCCCAATCCAGGTCGCTGCTGAAATCCCCATTGAAAATCCGGGTGACCTTGAGGGAATCATTCAGGACCCCCGTAGTGGTGTCCGGGACATTGAAGCTGACGACCTGGCGCCCGGTCTTCTGCACGTCGATGTATCGGAGAGAGTTCCTCCAGTTGAAGCCCCCGAAGCGGAAAGGCGTGTCGAAGCTGAGCGCGGTGGTCCGGCTGTCGGCCGTCAGGGGGATGGTGTCCACCGCGCCGGTCACCGGATGCAGTAGCAACAGAGATTGGATCGGCTGGCGGGTGGCGATGTCGTTGGTGAAGCTCAACCCCGGCGACCAGGAAATGCTGGAGCTCAGGTCGAACGGCTTGGGCGAGATCGTCACCGCCGGGAGGGTCTGGGTCACGCTCTTGTCGGTGATACTCTGGCTGCGACGGCCGCCGATCGACAGCGTACCCCAGTGATACCGCTTCGAGAAATGGAGGGCGCTCTGGATCTGGCGAGTAGAGAGGATGGGGTCCACCGAGTTCCCCTGGACGATTGACGAGCTGGTGATGTAGTTGAGGTCGAGATTCAGGGTGGTGCTCAGGTTGAAGTTCTGCTGGTGGTTCCACCGGATCCCGGTCGCGTTTCCCCCACCAGTGTTCTGCTGCCGGCTGTAGGCCACTGATCCGGTCATGAAACGGTTCAGCCAGTGGTATTGCCCGCTGAAGCCCAGCTGAACGTAGCGGCCGGCATACCAGTCGAAACGCCCGGTCACATCGAAGTAATCGCTGGGCGCCCAGTAGTAGCCGATGTTGGTGACCTGGCGGTTGTATCCCCCGTAGGGGCGAACCAGGTCGTTGAGGCCGAACTGGGGGATGAGGATTCCCGAATGCCGCTTGGGACGGGCGTCCTGAAACACAAAGGGCAGCCAGAGCACCGGCACATCCCGGATGTAGAGAATGGCGGGTCGGGCGACCATCACGTTCTTCGAAATCCACTTCACTTCCTTCGCCGTGAAGTGGTAGTGCGGCACCGGCAGGTTGCAGCTGGTGATCTCGCTCGAGGCGGCGTAGAGCCGCGATGCGGTGGAGTCCTGGGCCAGATTGCCGCGGAGAAACCAGACCGTGCCACCCTCCTGGAAGTTGGTGAGCGCTCCCGTGACAACGCCCCGACGGACACAGGTATCGTAGCGGATGCCGTCCCCGACCAGGACGGTACCACGATCGAAGAGGTGGGGATCCCCCTCCGCCTTCAGGCTGCAGCTCGATTCCTGGTAGGTGATGGCGTCCGCTTCGAGCGTCGTCCCACCCCGCTCCGTCATGGCGGCGCCGTCGAGGAGGATCTTCCGCTCGTCGGCGAGCAGCGTGGCCGAGTCGGACCGGTAGCGGGTGATCTCGTACCCCTTGCGGGCCAGCAGGTCCTTGAGCAACGAGTCCGGTGCGGCGAAGGTCTGCCGCGGCGCCGTAGGGAGTCCGAGACGGCGGGCCGTGGCGGTGTCGAGCGGCTGATTCACGCCTCGGGTCCTGATGGAGTCGTGGAGGGAGTCTGCCCGCGTCAAGGGGACCCCAGCGGTTGGAGCCCCAGGCCGGCGCGGCGGCACGGGCTGCTGGGCGTGACCCGGGGGCGTCAGAAGGCAGAGGAAGATCACCCCGACGGCGGCCGCCCGGGCATCCCGCTTGAGACGGCGGCGATGAATGATGACCGACCCGGCAAACCCGACCTCGTACAACAGGATGAGCGGGAGAGTCATCATGATCATCGAGATGACGTCGGTGCCCGGCGATAACAGCGCCCCGGCTACACAGGCGAGGATGATAGCGAAGCGCCGGAAGCGATTGATGGCCGACGGGCTCAGAATTCCCAGCGCCGAGAGCAGTATCATGACCAGTGGCAGCTCGAAGGAAATCCCGAGCGCCAGCATGATCTGCACCACGAAATCGAAGTATTCGTTGTAGGTGATAAGGAGCGCCAGGGCGTCGGACTGGAAGCTGAAGAGCACCCGGAGGGCCTGTGGCACCACGAACACCCACCCCAACCCGGCACCCACCAGAAAGAGGAGGAGGCCGATGAGGAGGGCCGGGAGTACGGCCCGGCGCTCCTTGGCATAGAGCGCGGGTGACAGAAAAGCCCAGAGCTGAAACAGGATCACCGGCGAGGCAAGCACGAGGCCGACGATGAAGCCGAGCTTGAAGACGATCAGCACCGGTTCGGTGGGGCTGTGAACGGTGAGCTTCCCGCCGGTGGTGGCGAGATACGGCGCGATGGGGATTTTCAGGAATGATACCAGCGTGAACCGCTGGACGATCCATAGCCCCACACCGAAGCCGACCGCGATCGCAAGCAACGACTTGAGGAGGCGGCCGCGCAGTTCCTCGAGGTGATCGAGGAATGGCATCTCGCCGGCGGGGCCGTTCATTACACCACCGGAACCGGGCTCAGCGCCCGATGGTCTTCAGCCGGTCGCGGGCCAGCGCCGCTTCGTCGGACTTGGGGTATTCCTTGACCACACGCTGGTAGTAAGTCTTGGCCCCCTCGATGTCCTTCCGCCGCTCGGCCAGGAGGCCCAGCTTGTAGAGCGAAGTCGCGGCCCGGGGGGAGGTCGGAAATCCCTGCACCACCAAGCCGTAGAACTGGGCGGCGGAATCGGGCGCCTCCGCGGCAAAGCTCTCTCCGACAAAATACGTCGCGTCCGGCACCCTGGGCTCCGAAGGATATAGGCGCAGGAACTCCCGGAAGCCGAGTCGCGCCGTGCCGGTGCTTCCGCGTCGGAGTTGCTGCAACGACGCCTCATAAACCTGATCGGCCGATGGAGTGTTCGGGGCCGGCTCGGGCGCGGGCTGGGCACTGTCCCGCGGCGCCTTGCGGCCGGCGTTGAGCTGTTCGTTGCGCGCTTCGAGCTGGGTCCTCAGCTCGGTGAGTCGCTGTTGGCTCTGACCGGTCAGCGCCTGCACCTGCACCAGCTGCTGCTGGATGTCGTAAAGATCCCCCGCCAGATCGCCCTTGAGCGCCTGCATGGCGCTCACCATGGCGGTGCGCACCGAGCGGTCACCAACCGTGAGCGAGTCCATGATTCGCTGCTGCAGCGCGACAATATCACGAAGCTGGGCGGCGCGGGCGGAGTCCTGTCGGGATGCCTCCGCCCGATCCATGGCCAGCCGATCCTCGATCCGCTGGAGGTCGCCCTTGGTGGCGCAAGCTCCAAGAGTGACCCCGCCGAGGAGGGCGAGCCAGGAGAGTCGTCCCATCACCGGGGAGCGACGAGATTGTCGCCGCCAAGGATTTCGAACTCGTCGCGACGATTGCGGACCCACGCGGATTCATCGTGACCGGGATCGACCGGGCGCTCTTCCCCGTAGGAGATGACCTCCAGCCGCCCCGCCTCTACGCCTTTGTTGACGAGGTAGCGCTTGGCCGCCGCCGCACGCCGGTTGCCCAAGGCCAGATTGTATTCGTCGGAGCCGCGCTCGTCAGCATGGCCACTGATCCGGAGGCGCACCACGGTGTTGGCGGAGAGAATCGCGGCCTTGCGGCTGAGATTGGCCTCGTCCCCGCTCAGCACATCGGCCTTGTCAAACTCGAAATTGATGACCGCGGCCAGCTGGTCCCGCAGCGCGGCAAGGGCGCGCGCGCGGGCGTCGGCCGCCTCCCGATCCCGGCGGGCCTTGTCGTCGGCCTCGCGCTGGGCCCGCTGCCGGGCCTCGCTGTCGTCGCCGGGAGCGGGAGCCTGGGCCGCCGGCTGGGTGGGTTGCGCGGGGGCGGCGGCCTGCGGGGCGGGCTGTTCCGGCGGCTGCTTGGATCCGCAGGCGACCAGGGCGGAGATGGCAACGACTCCAAGCCACTTGGATGAAATGTGCATCGTCACTCCAGACGTCATTGGTGAGAACTGCCCTGGCCGCCGGTCAGTCGGCGGGACCAGGCGGGAAGGCGGACCGACCCCGAGGTGGTCAGCTGGCGGATCCGGCCGGTCTCGGTATCGATGACCCAGAGCTGGCGACGGCCGCTCCGGTCGGAGACGAACGCGAGGTGGCGCCCGTCGGGCCCCCAGGTCGCGTCTTCGTTGCGCCCCGCCGAGGTGAGCTGACGCACCCGCCGACTCGCGATGTTCAAGACGAAGATCTGCGGAGTACGGGCGACCTCGCGGTGAAACACCACGCTGGCTCCGTCGGGCGACCACTCCGGTGCATTGGAGCTGCCGGTGACCCCGTAGTCGAACGGCGCCAGAAGCTCCTGGTCGGTCCCGTCGGCGGCCATGACGTAGATCTGAGGCAGCCCGGCGCGGGTGGACACGAACGCGATCCGTCCCCCGTCGGGGGAATAGGTAGGTGATAAGTTGTCCGCATAGCGCCCCACGGTCAAGCGCCGAACACAGCACATGTCCACGACATCCGCGGCAAAAATGTCAGCACCATCCTCGTCAAGGTGCGCAAAGGCGAGGGTCCGGCCGTCGGGCGAGAAAACCGGGGTAATGTTGAGATTCTGCGCGGTGGAAGGAGCCACCACGCGAGCTCCGGTGGTGGGGGTGAGGATGACGATTGCCCCGTGGCCCGCCGCGAACTGGGTATAGGCGATCCGACTGCCGTCCGGGGACCAGGCCGGAGAAAGGGCTTCTTCCCCTTCTCCGGTCACCGGCCCCTGGCCATAGCCATCGCTGTCGAGACGGTAGACCCGCTTGTTCGCGAGGAAAAGGAGTTGAGTCGCCGCGATACCGGGTGTTCCCGTCACCCAGCGGATGATCTCGTCGGCAAGCCGGTGGACCGTCATCCGATAGCCCGCCGCGGAGACCTCGGGCAGATTCACCTTCTGCTCCTTCCGTACCACGCCGGCGGCCAGATCATGCAGCCGCACCACGGTTCCGCCGTCCCCGGCAACCACCTCCACCCCATAGTCCGCGCCGAGGGTACGGAACAGCGCGTAATTGGGCGGCGGCAGCCGGGGGCCGGGCGTATTGAAGGCCCCCGAGGGGAGCCTGGCGGTCGCCGAATCTTCGTTGGGCAAGTTGACGATCTCGAAGCGATCGCTGTAGTCCAGATCCCGTGCCAGGATGGATCGGAGCGAGTCCAGTGCCCGCGCGGGGAGCACGACCAGGGTGGGACGTACTCCCGGCGCGTAGGTGATGCCGACTCGGACACCCTGATCGATCACGTGGGTGGTGTCCTGAGCGACCAGGGGGCCCGAGAGCCCGTGGAGCAGCGGGGCCCCCAGCATGAGCCATCCCAACACCCGCGCCAGCAACCGGGAGGCCGGCCGGATCATTGCGCCGTCCGTGGCGTGAAGAAGAAGCTTACCGGCAGCACGTCCGCCTCGTACCCATCGGGCAGCTGGCCGAAGGCGCTGGCGTTGCCGGCGGCCTCGATCGCCCCCTGGGCGCCGAGATCAAACGAGAAGCTGCCTGAGGACGCGGTAAAGCGGATGTTCTTCACCGAACCATCTCTCAGAATGAGGAAACTGACCTCGGCGCGCAGTGACGAGGCCCCGGAAGGGCGATCCCAGCGACGATAGACCTGAAGCACGATATTGCGAAGGTACTCCGGATACGGAAACTCGAGCCCCGGGGTCTTCACGCTGACCGCATCGCTCCCCGTACTCGGGGCTTCCCCAGGGGCCGGCTGCGCGGGGGCGGTAGTTCGCGGGGTCGGCTCCCGTTTCGGTTCCGGATGTGTCGGTGGGGTGGGTTTGGGCACCGCTACGGGCTTCTTGATCGGTGCGGGCGCCACCGGAGCGGGGGCGGGTTCCTCGGGAGGAGGGCGCTGGACCACCTCCGGTGCAGGCTTGGCCGCGGGCGCGGGTGCTGGCGCCGCGACCAGCTCGACCGTGTACACCGGCGGCCCCGGGGGTGGCGTCTTTACCGCGGCGACGAGAAAGAGCAGAACCCCGCCGTGCACGACTATGGTTCCGACCAATCCGGCGGCCGCCCCCGTAGCGCGCTCCCGGGCGGGCTTCAGCTTCCTCACTTCGAGGACTCCTCCTCGGCGACCAGGCCCACGTTGTCGACTCCGGCCGTCCGTATGATGGCCAGGACCCGGACCACGTCGCCGTACGGCACGCTCTGGTCGGCGCGAAGGTAGATCCCGGTCGGTTTCCGCGCGGTGACGAGCGAGCGGAAGGTGAGCCGGAAGTCGTTGTAGGATACCGGTGTTTCATCCACGAAGATGCGTCCCTTGGCGTCCACCGTTACCACCATCCCCTCCCTCGCGGTCAGGGGACGAGCTTGGGCTCGGGGCAGTTGTACATCTACCCCGCCCTGCATGATCGGCGCCGTGATCATGAAGATGATGAGCAGGACGAACGCCACATCCACCAGCGAGGTCACGTTGATATCCGCATTCAGGGGCAATTCGCCATGCCCTCGGAGCCCACCGCGGTTCATGCCCGAGAGCATGCTAC
>JBGPJS010000172.1:0-7805 GCA_041485505.1 Gemmatimonadota bacterium
AATCCCACAATCCCACAATCCCACAATCCCACAATCCCCCGGTGTCTTCTTCCACCACAACCCCACTAACGACGCCTGGTGCCGCGACCACGGTCCCATCTTCGTGCAGCGGGCTGTAAATGGGCGGCGGGAGGAGGCGATCGTGGACTGGGGCTACAACGCGTGGGGGGGCAAGTATTCCCCGTTCGAGGATGATGACGTCATACCGACCCGCATCGGAAAGGAATTCGGGATTCCGGTCTTCCATCCCGGCATAGTAATGGAAGGGGGATCGCTCGACGTGAACGGCGAGGGCACCCTGCTCACCACCGAGTCCTGCCTGCTCAATCCCAATCGGAACCCATCGCTCACTCGGTCCCAGATCGAGCAGTATCTCAAGGACTACCTCGGTGTCACCCACATACTCTGGTTGGGTGATGGGATCCTCGGGGACGACACCGACGGCCACGTGGACGATCTGGCCCGCTTCGTCGATCCCACGACCGTGGTCACCGCCATCGAGGAAGACCCGACGGACGAGAACTACTCCCCCCTACGGGAGAACTACCGGCGGCTCCAGACAATGAAAGACCAGGCCGGACGACCACTTCGGGTCGTCCCGCTCCCCATGCCACACCCGATCTACCAGGACGGCCAGCGGCTCCCTGCCAGCTACGCCAACTTCTACATTGCCAACGGTGTCGTCCTGCTCCCCACCTATGATCCGGCCCGAGACGACAGCGCCCGCCGTACCCTGCAGGAGCTCTTTCCGACTCGGCGGGTCATCGGCATCGATTCGACCGACCTGGTGTGGGGGCTGGGGTCGTTGCACTGCGTGTCGCAGCAGTGGCCGAGCCTGCAGGAGTGAGGCAGGTGCTGAGTGCTGGGTGCTGAGTCCTGAGAGCTGACAGCTGACAGCTGAGCGCTGACAAGCTAGGCCTCCCGAGCCCCGACTTGACTCGGGCGAGACCTCATGGCCTGAACGACTCGTTCCACCAGTTCGGAGAGGGTCGCCAGGTCCCCGTCGGACACCTCAACGGTCGGCCTGGCGAGTCGAACATCTCCCCGCGCTCCCGCGTATTCGAGCTCGGCCAGTGCGAGCGATTCGGCCTCCTCCTTCACCGCGGCGAGGAGTCGCCGGGCCTGGCGGATCAGCCCCCCATGATACAGCGCCTGCCGAATCGTCGACGCCATCACATCCGGGGCGTACGGCTTGGTGACGAAACGATAGACCTCCCCGCTGGTGATCGCCCGTGGCGCCAGACTCATCGGTCCGTGGCCGGTTTGCAGGATGGTAAGCACCTCGGGATGCTCGGCGCGCACCCGGGCCAGAAACTCCAACCCGGAGAGCCCGGGCATGGAGTAGTCCGAGACCACCACTTCCACCGGACGACGCCTCAACAGCGCCAGGGCGGACTCGGCGTCCCCGGCTACCAGCAGCTCGAAGGATTCCCGCCGGAGCACTCGGGCCATGGCCTGGAGCAGAGACTGGTCGTCGTCCACCAGCAGCACCGTGTGAGGCATCCTACGGCCCTCCAGCCGAACCCGCCGCCACGATTTCCCTGGGGACGGTCACGCGGACCGGTTCCGTAATGGCCACATCCTGCCAGTAGTTGTCGATTCGGTCCACCAGGCTGGGAGTGGCCTCCTGACCTCGCGCGATGAGCAGGGTCCCTTCCTTGGTGAGCACATCGTCCTCGAAGGTCATGCCGACCTTCACATCACACAGTCGGATCTCGCGCAGGTCCCGATCACCATTTACCCCGGCGACCTGGGCAAAGTCCTGAAGCACATCGGGATCGTACCACCCTTCTCTGGCGCGAAGCCGGGTGAGCACGTCCGCCGAAGCGTGACCTTGCGACCGGAGCTCGTCAAAATCGAGGGCCACCTTGAGCATCCGGGAGCCGAGGGGGATCTGATCTCCGCGCAGCACCTGCTCCAGGCCGGGGGGACGAAAGCGGTTGTGCTGATGAATGAGAATTTCCCGGATCCCATCCAGCCGGGGTATGTCGGCGATCAGCTGTACCGCCACCTGAGGGAGCCGGTCCACCAGCGCCCGTTCGGAATCGGAGAGCTCCTGTCCCCGGTAGTGTTTCTCGACCGTCGCCGGGGGCAGCGTGATGCAGCCGATCTGCGAAAGCATGGCCGCGACCTCAAACTGCCAGCGATCACGGATACCGATCATCGCGGCGAGGTCGCTGACCAGCCGCTTGGCCCTGGTGGAGCGCCCGAAGGCCGCCGGGTTGGCCAAGGCCAGCACCTCGGTGAGCGCCTTGATACTGCCATGGAGCGTCTGTTCCAGGAGCACGCGCTCGGCCGTGACCAGCCGGTGCTGTTCCACCGCCGCGTCGAGGGTCTGCAGCATCACTTCCGGGGCGCACGGCTTGGAGAGGAAGCGAAAGATGCGCCCTTCGTTGACGGCCGCCATCGCGGCCTTGACGTCCGCCTGCCCGGTCAGGAGGATGCGCACCGCATCGGGGGCGACCTTGCGGGCGTGCGCCAGGAAGGCCACCCCGTCCACCTTGGGCATCCGCAAATCCGAGACGACCGCGGCGAATCCCGGGTCCCGTTGGACCGCTTCAGCGCCGGCGGCGCCTCCGACAGCCGTGACCAGGTCGTACCGGCGGCGCAGGTAGCGCCCCAGCCCTTCGAGCACGTGAGGCTCGTCGTCTACGCAGAGAATACGAGGAAGCGGTGTCTCGCTCATCTCAAGCCTCCGTTTCCTGCAGGGCGTCTTGTCGTGCGGCACACTCCCGCCACTCCCCCAGTCGATCCTGGCCACCCAACAGCTCCACCAACCCGGGGTCGATCTCGCGTTCGTGAACCAGCGCATCCGCGAGGTGCACCGCTTCGGTCAGCTCCAGGCCGAGGGCCCCGTTCAGGGTGGGAGAATGATGACCCGCGACGGCCCCCACAATCGGGAACGGGAGTCCCCATAATCCCAGAAGGTAGGCCCCCACTTGCGCGTGCGAGACCCCGTGGCACCGGGTCTCCACCTGATAGAGCGGCTCCCCCGACGCCCGGCTGGTCTCGAGGTTGGCGCGGTACCCGTCCGGCAGGCGGCTGGCAAGGACGAGCTTCCCGACGTCGTGCAGCATTCCCGCGGTGAAGGCGTCCTCGGCGACCCGCTGGTCGCCGATCATCCGGGCGGCCAGGCTGGCCACCCAGAGGGCGTGGGTCTGCTCGAGCTCCCGGTCCAGTGCCGGGGACAGCAGCACGCCCCCCGCGCCGAAGATCTCGTGGGAAAGCACCAGGTTGCGGATGAGACGCGTGCCCAGCAGGCTGGTCGCCTGCAGCGCACTGCTGATCTGGCGTCGGGGGCCAAAGAACGCCGAGTTGGCGAGATGCAGGACCTTGGCCCCGAGGGAGCTGTCCCGCTCCACAATGGCGGCGATGTCGGTGATCGCCGACTCCGGATTGGCCAGCTCGTGGCCCAGGGCGGCGTAGGCGCTGGGGACCGGCGGCAACATGTCTACTCCCCCCACCACTTCCCGGAGGATCGGGCTGGCGAGCAGGTCCCGCAGCTGGCAGGCTCGATCGATCACCTGCTGAAGGGTCGCGGCCTCGCACGGCTTCATGATGAACTGGTGGGCGACCGGAACCGCGCGGATGGCGGCCTCGACTTCGGTATGGCCCGAGAGAACCACCCGCACCGTGCCTGGGTACCGGAGCGCAATCAGGTACAGCAGGTGGGCTCCGTCCATCCCCGGCATCCGCATGTCGGAGACCACCACATCAAAGGCCTGAACTTCAAACGCCTGGAGCGCGGCCTCCCCGCCGCTGACGAAGATCATGTCCCACGACTCCCGCAGCGGACGCAGCATCCGGCGGAGGGCGTCGAGGATCCGGGGCTCATCGTCCACGAAGAGAATCCGGCGCATCACGCCTCCGGCGCCAGGATGTCGGCCGGGTGGAGCGGAAGCCGGACCACGAAGGTCGTCCCGACCCCCACCTCAGTCTCGAAGCTGATGCTGCCGCCGTGGATCTTCACCACAACGTCGTGGGCGATCGAAAGCCCCTGCCCGGTGCCGCGGCCCACTTCCTTGGTGGTGAAGAAGGGGTCGAAAACCTTGGGGCGGGCGTACTCGGGGATTCCGGCCCCAGTGTCGGTCACCCGGATCTCGACCACCGGCTCCAGGTGCCGGGTGGAGACCGTGATGGTGCCCTTGCTTTCGGGTTGGCCCGGCCGATCGGCAATGGCGTGGGCCGAGTTCACGATCAGATTGAGCATCACCTGCTGGATCTCTCCCAGCCGGCAGGGTACCGGAGGAAGCGCGGGATCGAGGTCCAGAACCATCTCGGCGACGTACTTCCATTCGTTCCCCGAGACCGCGACCGTGTTCCCGATCGACCGGTTGAGGTCGGCCGGCGTCTTCTCGGCGGTGCCGGGATGGGAGAAGTCCTTCATGGCGCGAACGATCTCCGCGACCCGTTCCACGCCTTCGAGCGATTGCCGCGTCGCCCGGGGGATCTCCTCTGTCAGGTATTCGAGATCCGCGGCCTTTGCCGCAGCCTCCACCTGGCGGACCCGCTCCGCGATCAGACCGTCCCGGCTGGTTTCCTCGAACAGGACCCGATAGTGCCCCACCAGCTCGCACAACTGATCGAAGCTGTCCCGCAGGAAATGCAGGTTGTCGCCCACGTACTGAATGGGGGTATTGATCTCGTGCGCGATGCCCGCCGCCAGTTGTCCGATGGCTTCGATCTTCTGGGCCTGCACCAGGTGGTGCTCGAGGATCCGACGCTCGGTTACATCCATCACGGCCCCAACCATCCGCACCGCGGATCCGGAACCGTCGTAGAGGAACTGGCCCCCTCCGGCGATCCAGCGCACCGTCCCATCGGGCCAGACCACCCGGTGTTCGTGGGCATACCCCTTCCGGGAAGTCATCGCCGTGGTGATCCCCCGGCTGGTCGCCTCGCGATCGTCGGGGTGGATGCAGGCGATGAACCCGTCGTAGGTGCCATCAAAGGCACCTTCGGAGATCCCATAGAGCGCTTCGTGGTGTCCGGACCAGGTGATCAGGCCGGTCCGCAGGTTCCAATCCCACACCCCCAACCGGGCGGCGTCGAGGGCAGAGCGGAGACGGTCCTCGCTCTCGATCAACGCCCGCTCGACCCGATGCCGTTCCGCCAGGGCCGCAGCGCGCTCTTCGAGCAGCTTCAGATTGGCCTCAAAGGTCAGGGCCTGGCCCATCGCCGCGGACAGCACTCCCCCCACCAGGAGCAGGGCTTGCATCTCATGGTCGCTGAAGGCATCGAGCTGATCGGCCGTTACCGCGAGGACGCCGAGGGGCCGGGAACCATCCTGGATCGGCACGACGATGGCACACCCGAGGCCAAGGCTCCGCCAGAGTTCCCCGTCTGTGCCGGGATCGGTCGTGAGGTCGACGCCCTGCGGCGCCTGGCCCTGCCGGAAGCAGCGACCGATCAGGTTCGACGCCTGGTTGAGCCGATAGCCGAGGAGTGGACCGAACTTCCCGCTCGCCGCCCGTATCACCATCTCCCCACCCTCCGCCAGGGCAATCCCCGCCCCGGAACCGCCGACCAGCTCCCATACCCGGTCCACGATTCGCCCCATCACTTGGTCCGAATCGACCGTGCCGGTGGCCACCGCCTGTTGCATCGCGATGATCTTCGAAAGCCGCTCGGTCTGCCGCTCCCGCGCGTCTTCGATCCGCTTCCGTTCTGTGATGTCCTTGGAGATACCGATCAGGCCGATGACCATGCCCCGGGAATCATGATACGGGCTCTTCGTGGTCAGATGGGTGGTCGTCATCCCCGCGAGGCCGATCGACTCCTCGCAGGTCTCAGAACGGCCCAGCGCCAGCGCCCGCTGATCATGGGCCAGAAGCTGGGCGGCGACCTCAGGCGGGAAGAGATCATCATCCCCACGGCCGATGATCTCGGACACCGATCGCCGGAGCGCTCGCGCCGAGGCCGCGTTGACCATCAAGTAGCGACCTTCCAGATCCTTGACAAAGACCGTGTCGCTGGTCCCCTCGATAATCGCCCGGAGGAGGGAGTGGTTTTCCTGGAGGGACTCCTCGGCGCAATGCTTCCCGCCGCAGTCGGTGTGAACCACCAGAGCCCCGATGCCCTGCGTCAAGGTGACCGGCGAGACCATGAGGTGGAACCACCGCCTCGTCATGGGGCCATGACAGGGATATTCCAGCTCGAACCGCGGGGCGGTTCCCGCCAGGACGGACTCGATCCCGGCCTTGGTTTTCGCGGCCACCTCGGCATCCGGCCCGGAGGACCGACAGAGCGAGAGGTAGTTGGTGCCCAGACCCCCCTGCGGGTCCTTGAGACCATTGGCCGCGCCGAACGCGTGCCAGGCCCGATTCACCGCGACGATGCCGCCCCGGGGATCCAGCACGACGATGTGAGACGGCAACGCGTCCAGGATGGAGCGTTCCGCTTCCGGCATCGAGGGCGCTCCTACCCGGGACCGACACCACCTCCCCTGCCCATCGACCTCGACACCGCCATCGTGGCTGCCCATCCACTACCTCATAAGTGACACTGCTCCAGCAGCTTTTGGGGATCACCCAGCGGCGGACCCCAAGCACGAGCCACCTCGGGCCTGGGTGAATACCAGACTATCGGCCGGGAACCGGGCGGCCTGAAACGGCGCTGGGCTCCCAGGCTCACTGGGACCGGTCTGGCGGATTGGAGTTTGCTGGAAAAGCCGCGGCAGGCGTTACAACTGCGGCGCGATGATCTACCGGACCGGCTCGAGTCTGCCGAGTATTCCGGGGGCTGCGGAAGCGGCCGTGCTCAGGGGGGGCCGTTACTTCGGGACCTGCGAGAGTACATCCACCAGCACCGCACCCACCCCGTCGATCACAAATTGGACCCCAACCACC
This sequence comes from Gemmatimonadota bacterium, assembly GCA_041485505.1. Lineage (GTDB taxonomy): Bacteria > Gemmatimonadota > Gemmatimonadetes > Gemmatimonadales > GWC2-71-9 > JBDUEA01. The sequence goes on from JBGPJS010000172.1 coordinate 6,849, forward strand.
ATTCCGATCAGGCCCATCAAGCGTTGCAGCACGTTGGTCCCAGTACGTCCAAGGACCCCCGCCACCTTCGGGGCCACGGCCAGCACGCCCCAGGTGATCGCGATCACGAGCGTGATCGAGAGGAAAAGCATCAGCTCCTGCGGCAGCGACTTCGCTTTCGAGACCAGGGCGATGACGGTCGTAATGGTGCCGGGTCCCGCCAGGAGCGGGATGCCGAGGGGGATGATCCCGACATCATCCTTCAGATAGCCCTCATTCTCTTCCTCTTCGGTGGTACGCGCGCGGGAGCGACGGACCTGAAGCATATCGAGGCCGATGCCGAACAGGATAATGCCGCCGGCGATCCGGAACGCATCCGGCGTGATGCTGAAGAGTCGGAGGATCCAATCACCCAGCAGCGCGAAAACGGACATCACCAGAAACGCGGTAAGCACCGCACGCCGGATCGTAGCCGCCCGGCGGGGGACATCGTAGGACGCGGTGGCGGCCAGGAAAATTGGTACGGCCGCCAGCGGATCTACCATCACCAGCAGCGAAGTGAACGTGAGGACGCCGAAGGCCAAAAGGCTGGGCATGGTGGAATATGTGAGGTGTGCGGTCGAGGGCGGTAGGGAAAGCAAAGAGCCGCCCGGGACCACCCGGACGGCTCTTCGTTTCTGCGACCGGACTCAGGGGACGCTGATCTGCTGCGAGACGCTGCTGAAGAGCCCGCCGCCGTCGGTCACCTTGAGGGTAATGGTCGGGGTGGCCGGACCCGGGTAGGTCTTGGTGAAGGTCGGGGTGGTCGCGAGCGTGTTCCCCGCGGTCCCGGTCCATAGCCAGGTGACAATACCCACGTCGTCGGTCGAACCGGTCCCGTCGAAAGTGCAGGCGTGGGCGGGAGTGCAGGACCACGTGAAGCTGGCTACTGGCGGCTGGTTGCCGCCGCCACTGCTCACGGTGACCGGCTTGGTGATG
>JBGPJS010000173.1:0-7803 GCA_041485505.1 Gemmatimonadota bacterium
ACCATGGCCTTCGCGCTGGCCGCCTCACTCTCCGATGAGATTCATCGCCCTTGGGCGACCGTGGCCCTGTACACGGCTGCAGCCGGTACCGGGTGGTCGCGCCTCAACGACAACAAACATTGGCTCAGCGATGTGCTCGGAGCCGCGGCGGTCGGCATCGTCTCGGCCAAATTGGTCAATGGCCGCTGGCGACTCTTCAAGATCCGACCACCCGGCTTCCTATTTGGGCCTGAGGGCCCCGGTTTGGGATGGGAGGCGAGGTTCTAGTCGGCCTGGACTCTCCCGCCAGCGCGTGAGGGTCGGGAAAGGCGAGCACAACAAGGGCGACCCATCAGGTCGCCCTTTGCTGCAATCCGCGCGCGACGTCCTCAGGCGGCAGCGATCGCGTGGACCTCCATGTCCACCTGGTCGATCAGGCCGGTCGCTTCATCCCGGACATGCCAGGGCATGCCGGCGATTTCCAGGCGGTCGAGGAACGGATCCGGATCGAACTGCTCCGGGGACATGACTCCGGTCCCGCGCCAGATCCCCTGACTGACCAGGAGGGCAGCGATGACCGGTGGTATCCCCGTCTGGTACGCCGTGGCTTGAACCCCCAGCTCGCGGTACACTGCCTCGTGATCGGCGACGTTGTAGATGTAGTAGGCACACTCCTGGCCGTCCTTGATCCCCTTGGCCACGAGCCCGACGCAGGTCTTCCCCCGCATCCGGCCCGCCAGGTCCTGAGGTTGAGGCAGGAGCGAGACCACTACGTCTCGAGGTGAGACCTCCACATCGCCCACCCGAACTCGGTCTTTCCGGGACATACCGAGCTGTTTCATCACCTTGAGCGTCTGCCAGGTTAGGTCGTCCATACAGAGCTTGAAGTCCACGGCCCGGACGCCCGGGATGAACATCGGGAGAGTGCGCGACTCCTCATGATCGACGTGGTAGCAGTCGAGCACGCCGAGCTCCGGGAAGTTGAATGGCTCCCTCCCCGAGAGCGCCTCTTCCACGTGGTAGCGGCCGTCCCGCCAGGAGATGGCCCCGCATAGACACTCGTCGATGAAGACCCAGGGGCTGAAGGACGCCAGAAACCCGTCGTGACCCTGGCAGACCGAGTTGTCCCCGTCGCGCACGTGGAGCGAGTGCACCTCGTCGAGGAGGTAGCGCGCGGCGAAGGCGGCGTAGACGTTGGTAGTTCCCGGATCGGCCCCCATGCCGAGGAGCGCCAGCCGTCCGGCCGCCTTGAACTCGGCGTCGAGGGCGAACTGGTCGTCGAGCTTGGGGATCCCATCCGCCTCGGAGCCTCCGCTGGCCATGTCGATGTAGTCGCAGCCTGCCTCCAGGCATGCGCGCATCACGACCAAGTTGGTGGCCGGCAAGGCGGCGTTGAGCAGAATGGTGCTGCCGGTGGCGCGGATGGCGCGGGCGATCGCGTCTTGATCCCCCGCATCGAGGGTGATGGCCTGAACCCGTGGGTCATTCAGGCGGTTGGCCAAGGACTGGGACTTGGCGGATACTGCGTCGGCGATGATAAGGCGTTCGACCATCGCTTCCTGCGCGAACTTGAGGGCGGACACGGTCCCCACCGCGCCGGCGCCTAGTACCAGGACTTTCACAAACTCCTCTTTTGATTGTGGGCGGGCCTCGGTTCGGACGCAGGCACGAGTCGGGCGCCGCCCGACCCCTACTTTGTCCTCTCCCCCCCCGCTGATAGGGGTCACGGCTCAAGGAGATGGTCAGCCGCGAGAGTGGACCCTCCGCGTTGTCGGAGGATGCAAACGCGCCCCCAACCGGAGCCAGGGTCGCAAAGCCAACCTACCGCTCCCCCCCCACCTCTTGTCCAGCCCCCCACTCCTCAAGGGCCGCGTGAGTAGAGGCCTCTTGACAAGGGATGTTCTCGGTAATCAGCTGAGGGGGTGAGGCTTAAGCAGGATTTCATGATTCCTCCACCACCGCTGCAAGTGACCGAAAATCGGGCACCTCGGGTTTCTCAGCTGCATCGAACCCACTCGGCTGCCGATAAGTGAGGACAGGGAGCACCGGGCCACCCACTCACTCGAGACCAAACGATGACCGACCGAGCGCCTCGGAGGAGTACACTCCAGTACGAGCTGGCGGGCACCGGAGCGATGCGCGCGGCGTCGCCGGGGGCGCGTGCCCCCTCGACGAAGCCCAAGATTCTGGTGGTGGATGACGACAAGGATATTGTGCGGCTGCTCGGAGCCATTCTGGAGTCGGGCGGGTACTACGCCATCGCCGCGTTCGACCCGCTTCAAGGGCTCGTCGTGGCGCAAAAGGAACAGCCGGTGCTGGTTCTGACCGACCTCAAGATGCCGGCTGGCGGGGGGATGGGCCTGATGCAGCGGCTCAAGGACAACCCCAAGACCCGGCACATCCCGGTCGTCGTCGTCACTGGAAGCCAGGAGGGCGGTCTGGACGCCGACCTGATCTCCCGCGGCGTCGTGGGATTTCTGCCGAAGCCACTCGACCCGGAATCGGTGCTCGAGGCGGTTCGACTGGCCCTTGCCGAGCGCCGATCCGTCTGAGTCGAGCCCCCAAAAGCCTCAGAATCGAAACTGCAGTTGGGTGATGAGCGCCCCCTTGCGGGTTCCCGGCGTCCCGATTTTTCGAGCGACATAGTTCCCGAGCAGGCGTACTTTGCCTCCGCTGAACTCCAGATTGACCCCCGCCGTTGTAGCCTGGTTTCGCCGAGCCGCACTGATGGCGGAGCGCCGGAAGTCCTCCTGCTTGAGCACGAGTTGAATCCACGGTACCAGTTTGTAGGCGACCAGGGCATACCAGCCGTTGTCCGGCGGGCCGATGGCCTTGCGGTGCTGCCAGATGTACTCACCCTTGGCGGTGAAGCCGCGGTAGTCGAAGCTGCCGTCCACTCCGTACCGGGTGCTGTCAGAACGGTAGTGGGCGAAGTTGGCGGCCAGGCTCACTCGCGAGACGGGTCTTGCCGTCAGTCGCCCCACCACCAGCACCGTCGTGTCATTGTTGACGATCCGGTTCTGCCCCTCCCCGTTGAAAACTCCGAGTGCCAGTGAGCCGTTGGTCTTCCAGGCATACTCTGCCATGACGCCGATATCTCGTTTGGGGGCGAGGGAGTCGACCACCGTCGCACGGTCGGCCGTTTCGATCGTCGCGATCGAGGTAATGAACTCGCGGGTGAACGGAGTCTTGAATTGTCCGGCTGTCACCGTGAACGTCGCCCGGTTCCAGCGAAGGTAGGCATCCCGTAGGCTGACTGACGCCGCGGTGGTTGCGTTGCCCCCCGCCTCATACTCCGGTTGCACTCGGAAGCTGAAGCCCCCTGGGATGGTTCCGTCGATGTTGAGGCGGGCCCGGTTCAAGGTAGCCGTCAGACCCGGGCCATCCTGATAGAACTCCCGCGCCTGGACATAGCCTCCGATTTTCACCGGGGGGGAGCTGGAGCCAGCTAGCTGGCTCGATCCTCCGGTCGGCGCGGCTTGCTGGCCGCCCAAGGGGGTGTTTGGGAGCAGCGCATGGAGGAGAATGAACGATGCACCGACGAGGAGAGATCGCATGGCGCCTCGGGAATGGGATTCTGCCGGGAACGGGTGGCCCAGTATATTGCGCGGAGGGCTTTTTGGGAATAGAATGTCACTACATATAGGATCTTAGAGGATGTTATGGATACATTAAGTGCAGGCCAGGCAGCCAGCGTCCTCCACCTCAACGTGAAGCGGGTCCAGAGCCTGGCCCGAATGGGGAAGTTGCCGGCAGTACGGGTCGGCCGAAAATGGTTGTTCAATCGACAGGAACTCGAGGCGCTCCTCAGTCGCCCCGCCGACCGCCACCACGGGCACTCGGTGGAGCTCAGCGCCCGAAATCAGCTCCGTGGTCGCATCGTGGCAGTGGTTGTCGATGGCGTCATGGCCGAGGTGCGACTCAAGATCGGCGATCAGGAACTGGTTTCGATCATCACGCGCTCCTCGGCTGAGCGGCTGCGGCTCAAGGTGGGAGACGAGGCCTATGCGGTGATCAAGTCCACCGAAGTCATGATTGGAAAGGACTAGGCCGATGCACCGACGACACCTGCTAACCACGGCGTTCCTGCTGACGCTGGGGGCTCCCCGCCTCACCCTGACCGAGTCTGGGGCCCCGGCTACCCTTACGGTCTTCGCTGCAGCCTCCCTCTCGGATGCGTTCAAGGAGCTCGGCACCCTCCTGGAGCAGCGGGAACCGGGATTGAGTGTCCGCTTCAGTTTCGCCGGCTCACAGCAGCTTGCCCTGCAGCTCCAACAGGGCGCCGATGCGGATGTGTTCGCCTCCGCAGACCAGCGCTGGATGGGTGTAGTCACGGACAGCGGCCTGGTCGCGGGGGAGAGCCACCTGTTTGCCCGAAACCGCCTGGTGGTGATCGTTCCGGCCAGCAACCCCGCCCGGATCGACCGCTTGGAGGATCTGGTGCGCCGTGGGACCAAGCTGATTCTGGCGGCCGAGGCGGTACCAGTCGGGAAGTACAGTCGAGAGGTACTGGACAAACTGTCGACCGCCCCAGGGTTCCCGGCGGATTTCACCAAACGGGTCCAAGCCAACGTGGTGTCACAGGAGGACAATGTGAAGGCGATCGTAGGCAAGGTCCAGCTGGGTGAGGCCGATGCCGGGATCGTCTATCGCTCGGACGTGACGCCCGCCGTCGCCCGCATGGTGCATGTGCTGGAGATCCCCGACTCCTACAACGTCCTTGCCAGCTACCCCATCGCAGTGCTCAAGAGCAGCAGGAATGCCTCCCGGGCTCAGGCGTTCGTCGACCTGGTGCTTTCCCCCGAGGGACAGGTAGTGCTGAAGAAGTACGGTCTGATCCCGGCGGGAGCCTCGGCGCCTGCAGGCGCCGGGACCTGATCGATCGGATCTGGCCATGACCGGAGTGAGGGTGCCGGTGAGGCAACTGGCGCTGCGGTCCGGCGTCGGGATTCTGCTGGGGATGCTCCTCATCCTGCTCGCCCTGCCGCTGCTGAGCGTCCTGCTCCGCGTCACTCCGGCGACGCTGATCGACCGACTCCACCAGCCGGTGGTGATCCAGGCCCTAAAACTGAGTCTCATCGCGAGTGCCGCCGCCACTCTTGTCGTGGTGTTGCTGGGTCTCCCGGCCGCCTACCTCCTGGCTACCCGGCGGTTTCCCGGCAAGCGGGTCGTCGAAGTCCTTGTGGATCTGCCGATGGTGCTGCCACCGACCGTGGCCGGCTTCGCGTTGCTCCTGGCCTTCGGACGGGCCGGGCTGGCCGGGCACGTCCTTCACTGGTTCGGGGTCTCGCTTCCGTTCACGACCCTGGGAGTCGTGGTGGCGCAGGTGTTCATGGCGATACCGTTCTTCATCTCGCCGGCCCGAGCTGGACTGGCTTCGGTCGAGCGGCGCTATCTCGATGCGGCGTCGACCCTGCGCGCTTCAGAGGCGTACACCTTCTTCCACGTCATGCTTCCTCTGAGTCTGCCTTCGCTGCTCGCCGGAACCGCCATGGCATGGGCCCGCGCGCTCGGCGAATTCGGCGCCACGATCACCTTCGCCGGCAATCTGCCGGGAGTGACCCAGACCATGCCGCTCGCGGTCTACGTCGAGATGCAGAATGACCTGGATTCCGCCGTGGCCTTGTCGGTCCTCCTGCTGGTAATGTCGTTCACTTTGCTCGTCGGGTTGCGCTACGCGCCGGGTGGCCTCTTCTGGAAAGCCGATGCTTCAGGCGACGCTCGCTAGGCGCCAGGGCGGGTTCGAGCTGGAGGTTGAACTCGAGGTCGAGGCCGGCCGGACCCTCGTGCTGGTTGGAGAGAGCGGTTCTGGAAAGACCACCCTTCTTCGACTTCTGGCCGGCTTGGCCACCCCGAAACAGGGTCGGATTGAGCTCGGTGGAGAGACATGGTTCGATTCTGCGGGTGGTCTGCAGCTGCCAGCTTCCGGGCGTTCGTTGGGCTACGTCACGCAGGACTACGCGCTCTTCCCGCATCTCACGGTCCAGCAAAACGTCGCCTTCGGCCTCCGTGCTCAGGGCCTGGGCGCGTCCCTGTCGCGGGAGCGGGCGCGGGAATCCCTAGCCCAACTTGGGGTGGAGGAGTTGGCCCCCCGTCGGCCCGCCGACCTCTCGGGGGGCCAGCAGCAACGGGTGGCGCTGGCTCGGGCACTGGTGTTGGAACCCCGCCTGCTGCTCCTCGACGAGCCGCTCTCCGCCCTCGACCTGCAGACCCGCCGGACCATCCGGGCCGAACTGCGGCGGATCCTCACGACCCGTTCCTGCGTCACGGTCTATGTCACCCACAGTCCGTTGGAGGCGATGGCCTTCGGTGAACAGATCGCGGTGATGGAGTCGGGCCGGATCACCCAAATCGGGTCTCGGGACGATCTGCTCCGGCACCCCCGCTCCCGCTACGTGGCCGAGTTCATGGGGGTCAATCTCTTTCAGGGACGGATCGTGAGCAGGGACGCTACCGGGATGGCTCGGGTGAAAACCGTGGAAGGCGAGCTGTCTGTGGTCGATCCGGGAGGCGAAGCCGAGGTCTACGTTGCGGTGAATCCGAGGGAGATTGCCCTCTTTCTCGAGCCACCGACCGGGAGTGCGCAAAATCTCTTCTCCGGTCCCGTGACTGAACTGTTGCCGGAGCCTCCGAACGGTGAACGGGTCCGGGTCTCGCTTGGGACCCACCCGCCGCTGGTCGCCGAGGTGACCCGCCAGGCGGTGGGGGCGCTCGGGTTGAGGGAAGGTCTCCTGGTCCATGCCGCCTTCAAGGCGACTGGGATTACCACGTATCGGTGATCCTATGAAGCCGGTTGAGAGACCGGTTGAGACCGCTCCGTGGTCCTCAACCCCGCCAGCGGACTTATGAACAGACCGTTCGAGGTCACGTAACCGATCGAGCCAGCCTCCAAGCGACCACCCGGTACCCCACCAGGAGCAGGAAGAACAGGAGGACCAGCTGAGCGGCCCGCCAGGCGGCATGGTCGACCCACGCCGCCGCCCCCGGGGCCAGTCCCTGGCCTCCGGCGAGCGCCTGGTTAAGCGCTTGAGCCGCGCCCTCGAGTTTCGACGCGGCCTCGATGTAGCGCTCGATGTCGAATGAGGCAGCGCCACCCGGGGCGGAGGCATCTCGCAGGGCTTTTACCAGCCGCTCGGTCATACCCACTGCCTCGGAGAACGCCCGGGCCGCGTCTCGCGAGGCACCTGCTACCCGTTCCCCCGAGGTCGCGATTTCCCGCAGTTCATCCTTGTGGGCGTCGAAGTCGGCCACCACCGCATGGCGCTGGGCATCCAGCAGGCGGGGCAGCGAGTCCGCTTGCGCTGACAGGTGGGCCATGGCCTCAGCCATGACATTCATCCCGGCCAGCGCCCTCGTGGCTTCCGGTGTCACCAGCGCCTGGTAGGTCAACGCCTCCGCTTGCCATCGAGCCAGCACCGGCAGCCGCTGCGCCAGGAAGAGCAGGCGCTCGCCGAGGAGTCGGGTTTGCTCGAGCTGACGGTTGGCCTCCCCCATCTGACGATTGGCCTCCTCCAACGGGGCGAAGAGTCCCTTGGAGGCGACGTCGCTCCTTGGCGCGGGGATCAGGTCCGCGTACCGGACGATCCCGGTGAAGGAGGCCAGCGGATGATCCCGCTTCCAGCGCTCCAGCAGGCCACGCAGGTCGTCCATCTGCGGCTTGGAAAGGACCGCCGCTCCGAGCCGCCAGATGTCGCTTTCCAGGCCGTCGAGACAATTCTCGAGGAGGCGACCACCCTCCGTCCCCAGGGCGCTGTCCCCCCACTCCCCCCCGAGCGCGCGGTGCTGGAGAGAGAGCGAGACCACTAGATCGCGCAGCGCGTCGCG
>JBGPJS010000174.1:0-7801 GCA_041485505.1 Gemmatimonadota bacterium
CCAACATCGCCAACCTGCTGCTAGCCCGCGGGGCCAATCGCGCCATGGAAATGGGGGTCCGTCTTGCCCTCGGTGCGAGCCGCGGGCAGTTGCTGGCGCAGTTGCTCACCGAATCGGTGCTGCTGGCCTCGATGGGCGGCCTCGCCGGGCTCCTGGTGGCGAGGTGGACCCTCGCTCTCATCGGCTCCTTGCTTCCACCCGACGCGTCGAGCAGCCTGCACTTCGAGCTGCAGCCGGCGGTGCTGCTCTTCGCGGCGGCGCTCTCGCTCACCACCGGACTGGTGTTCGGGATGTTCCCGGCGCTCCACAGTACCCGCGCGGACCTGGTCAACGCCATCCGCGCCAATGCGGGCCGGATCTCGGTGGGGCGGGCGGCGGCCCGGTTCCGGGCCTCGCTGGTGACGGCGCAGATCTCGCTGGCCACCGCACTCCTGATCCTGGCCGGGCTTTTCCTCAAGAGCCTGGTGAACGTGACCAAGGTGGACTTGGGGCTCAAGGTGGATGACGTCGTCACCTTCGGCATCTCGCCGGAGCGGAGCGGCTACGACAGCACCCGATCGCATCTCCTGTTCGAGCGGGTAGAGGAGGCGCTGGCCGGGATTCCGGGCGTGACCGGGGTGACCACCTCGATGGTGGAGCTGCTGGCCGGCAACAACTGGGGCACCGGAGTGAACGTGCAGGGATTCGCCAAAGGCCCCGACGTGGACAACGGCTCCCGCTACAACGAGGTGGGCGCCGGCTATTTCGCCACGCTGGGTGTGCCGCTCCTTGCGGGACGGGAGTTCACCGTCGCCGACCAGGCGGGGGGCCCCAGGGTCGCCGTGATCAACGAGACCTTTGCCAAGAAGTTCAACCTGGGCAAGGACGCGGTGGGCAAGTTCATGGCCGACAATGGACGGGACTCGCTCGATATCCAGATCGTCGGCGTGATCCGGGACATCAAATACAGCGACGTGAAGCTCCCGGTCCCGCCGGTCTTCTATTCTCCGTGGCGGCAGGACCGGTCGGTGGGGAGCTTGAACTTCTACGTCCGGAGCCCCCGATCGGCCCAGCTGCTCCTCACCCTCCAGGGCGTGCTCAAGAACATCGACCCCATGCTCCCGCTGGAGGGGTTGAAGACCATGCCGCAGCAGATCCGGGAGAACGTCTTTCTCGATCGGATGATCAGCATCCTCTCGGCGGCGTTTGCGTTGCTCGCGACCCTGCTCGCCGCGGTGGGACTCTACGGCGTCCTGGCCTACAGCGTCCAGCAGCGGACTCGGGAAATCGGGGTCCGAATGGCGCTCGGCGCCAGTGCAGGGCAAGTGCGCGCTATGGTGATGCGGCAGGTAGGAGGGATGCTGGCGATCGGCGGTGTCATCGGCCTCGCGGCGGCGTTCGGCCTGGGGAAGGCGGCGGCGTCACTCCTGTTTGGACTCCAGGGCCACGACCCGGCGGTATTCGCGCTGTCGACGTTCGCCCTCGCGATGGTAGCGCTGGGAGCGGGATACTTGCCGGCGCGAAGGGCGTCGCAGGTGGATCCGATGACGGCTTTGCGGTTTGAATAGAGGCGGACGAGGCGGGAGCGGCGGACGAGGCGGTAGGGCGGTAGGGCGGTCAGGCCGAGGTTAGCGAACTTCTGTCATTGCGAGGGCCCCGGCGCAACGCGCCGGGCCCGAAGCAATCCCGCCCGGTTCGCGCGCGGAGGCGAGGAGGATTGGGTCAGCCCCTCTCTATCGCCTCCTTGCCCTACCGCCCTACGGCCTTTCCCGCCCCTTCGTCGCGTCGCAGGTGGACCCGATGACGGCCTTGAGGTTTGGGCACGCGGTACGACGGTACGTCGGAACGAGGGTACGTCGCTACCGGAGGCGTCGTACCACCGTACCGCTATTACGCCGTACCGTCCAACAATCGCTCGCGGCTCAACTCCTGCGTTCTGTCGTACTCAGGGCACCACCTGGATCGTGGCGCTTGCTGCTTTCCCGTTGCCATCCACCAAGGCTCTAAGGGTCAACAGTGCCGGAGGTGTAACACCGATTGGCTGGAAGCTGGCTTTGGCAAGTCCCTGTGGGTCGCTTTCCTGAATGGCCCGGAATTGCCCCCGGGAGGTGCCGGTAGAGTCGAATGCGGTGAAGGTAACAAAGGTATTGGGCGTGGGCTTCCCTATCCTCCGCAGGAGCGTGGCCACGACTGGAGCCTGTTCAGTGACTTTCATCGTGAATAGCCCCGGATCAAGAAGCACTGTGTCCGGGTAAGCCCAGACCACTGGAATAGTGGTGTCCTGGGCAAAGCCCCCAACCGTGGCAGTTATGTGCGCCAGGCCTATCTGCGATGGGGTCCTGATGTCGGCGAACGCGACATTGCCCGCGTCCGCCGTACTGCCGAGAGTGCTTCCGTTGTTCTGAACAAATACCACGAGTGAGCTCTGGAACTGAACCGTCCGTGAGGCGGTGGGGAGCGCCGGGGCCACTGTTACCGTGACGGTGGCGACGCTCGCACCATCGGCCGGAAGGCTGTCGGGCACGTCCCTAAACCTGATGATCGAATCAACCGAGACGGGCACGAAGCTGATGTCTATCTGACGAGCCACGCCGGTACCTCCCTTGATCTCGGCGCGCACTCTCGCCACCTGCACGACCGCGACGCTTTGCAGATCGATGGATGCCCGCCCAGTGGCGTCTGCCGTCACCTCCTGGGCGGAGCCGACTGCCGTTCCGCCTGTAAGAGTCCCCGCACTGGTCGTGAAGCTGATGGTACGGCTCTCCTTGGGTGAGTTGGAGTCGACGACGGCTACGATCGTGATTCGGGAGAAGCCGTCTGCCGGCAAGGCTGAGTCCCCGCGAGTCGTGCGCAGATCCAGGAGGCTATCGATAGCCCCAGGAGACAGGGTGTAGTTGTCCGGGTCATAGCAGGCAAGCGTATAGAGCCCGCCAATGACGATCGCGCCGCACAGGAAGCGAGCACCCAGAGATGACATTGATGGCGCCCTCAAGGTAAAAGCCGTCAACGAACCAGTACCGTACACATTGAATGCTCGTGATCCCCACTCTCGTCAGACATCGTTTCCACAATCTCGACGGACACGATGCTGCTGGGCGGCGTCTGACACGCCAGGGTTACAGAGCGCCGGACTGGAGTCGGTGCGTGAGTCACGGTCACAGCCTCAGCCGGAATGGTCTTCGTGTATTGGCCGCCCTCAAGAAAGTAGATGTCGTGGTCCGGGTCGAGTGCGTACTCGACCTGGGCCACCTCGGATGCCCGACTGCTTCGAAGCTCGTGCCGCAGCTCGGTGGAGCCGGGAACGGTCAGGGTATCGGGTACCGCCTCGAGATCCTTCTCGATCAGGATGCCCATGTTGCTTGCCTCTAGTGAGGGAGGGAGCGTCGCGGACTGCCAGCACTCATTGGAACAACTTGCCGATACCCCCAATCAATGAGCCGGCATCAATGTCGAACGACAGGGCGACGTAGGGATCGGCCGCAAGTGACTTCGAGGTCTTGAGTGGATTGGTATCCTTCTTCTTGAAGAGCAGTGCACCCGCGCCGATGCGGATCGCTTGCCGGAGCCGATACCCGGCGCCCACCAGTACCGATTGGCTACCGAACAGGTCGTCCCGGGTCACGGCATCGTCCTTGATGCTCTTGACCGTCACGCCAACGGTCAACGAAAACCGGCGACGGAAGCCGCCGCGCTGACTCAGCGGGGCGTCCCGGCTTACCGGACTGAAATAGAAGTTGGTGCCCAGGTAGGGAGCGAACCCGCCAAATCGGAATGCCCACATGAGGCCGGCATCGGCACTGACGTAGTAGCCCCGGAAGGTGCTTACGTCTCCGGTCGTGGAACCGTGGCTGTTCGCCACCTCCAGCGCGACAATCCCGACGGCCTGTTTGAACGCTTCGAGGCCACGATTTCGTGTGGCAGTTTCGATGGACATGAGGCGGACATTCGCCCCGGGCCGTTCCAGTGCGTCCTTGGCGCGATCGATGCCCCCATCGTCCGCCGCAATGCTCCTGGCTTCATCCAGGTCCGCCTGGACCAGATCCCCATGAGCGACCAGGTCGCTCACCTTCTTTGCGTACGCCCCCTTGGGATCGAGTAGGCGCTGCAACAGAAACTTGAGCCTTCCGATCCTAGCGTAGTTGCTGTCATAGCGCTGCTTGAAGACGGCTATCGCAGCGGAATCCTTGAGAGTGGTGACGTCGGTCGGGGGGCCGGACTCCTCCTGGCCCGCCGCCCACCGCAGAAGGATCCCGTCGTCCAACCCCACCAGGGTGAGTGCGGCTGGGTCCTTGTCAAGAACCCCCCTCAGGGTCTCATCGTTTCGCAGGGCGGCCACCACCCGTTCGGTGCCTTTGGATCGTGCCACCAGTCGAAGCGGGTCGACGGCCTTCAACTGGTTGGTCAAATAGCCGTCTACGGTCGTCTTTCGTTGTTGCTGAGCCTTCAGGACACTTGACACCGCCAGGCGAAGAAATTCTCCCTTGACGCTCTCCCACGGTACCCGGAGGTCGAAGACGGTTCCCGGGGCGACGAGACGACCTGGACCGAGGACGGCGCGTATCGACCGGGTGAGCACAACCCGCATTTCGCGTGCGCTCGGCGCGTCGAGGTTTGCGGTCGGGAGGGTGTTAAAGAAGCGGTCCATTTCCGCTTTCGCCAACTCCCGGAATGCCGTCACGCTGGTGTCGTCGAGCCGGCTCTGCACCGAAAAATGGAAGCAGTAGTAGCGTTCGGCGTCGAGCGGGGGCACGACAACCGAGAAACTATCCTTCTGGCCCGGGTCTCTGCCGAAGGGGTGCCACACGAGCGAATCCGCACCCCATGGGAGCTGTTCCAGCGGGTTGGGGCCATCCTCTGGCTCGGCACCATCCTGTTTCTGGGGACAAGAGCCTCTCTTCAGCTTCGTGACGTCCAGATACTTTACCCAGACCTCCGTGGCACCCTTCGGTGCGACGCCCTTGAGCAGGAAAGGAACGTCGAAGGGAATGGTCGTCTGGATCGCCCCACTCCCGAGGTCTACCGTCACCTGCTTGATCGACAGCGTCAGCCCGCCACCCGGGTCCGATGCGGCGGCCGCGGGCGGCACCGTGGCTCCGGTGGGGACTCCCATGCTAGGACGGTCCCTGAGTAGTCTTGCCCTCGGGCCGGAAGCGAGGCCCTGCGCCTCCAGCGGAGTGAGCTCCACGCTGAGGAGGGTACCTAGCAGAAGCCAAAGGAGGCAAAGCCTCATGACAGGCCTCGAGGGTGAGAACGGTGAACAGGCTGTCTGGAGCTGGCTTCCGCACAGCTGTTCGCGCATCGTAAGCGATCGCTGTTGGGTCAATCCTTCAGGGCTTGATGCCTTTGGCACTAGGGTGCTGCAACCAGACTTGCAGGACGTTTGGGGAAGGCTCTAGGGCCCCATTTGCGACAGTTAGGGCCCTATGCGCTTCGGGATTCTGGTGCGCCGGATTGTACGGGACCAGGTCTGACTGCGCTGCTACTTCGGTTTGTGCAGCGCCAAATACACCGCGTACCAGTCGGTCCGGATCTTCTCCTGTGCCTCCGCCAGCGTCATGGTCCCGGCCTTACAGACCTGGGCATGCAGCCAGTTCTCGACGACATCCTTTTCCCTTGCACCGGGGCGCGGCAAATACGGCTCCGGCCAGAGGTTGCGGAAGTCGTTCGATCCACCGAGCTCGAGCGGAATGAAGTGATCGACCTCGCAGCAGACCTTGGGTTTCGGCTTCTTGCCGTAGGCCAGGTAGACCTGGTGTTTCACGCCCTCCGTCACGTGCCGGACAGTTTCCGTGTAGTGGGGTTTGCAGACCGTCGTGGCGTCGGTCGTCAAGACATCACCGGGGGTTTCGATGGGGTCGGGGAGCAGGGCCCGTCCATGGTGCTCCGGATGGGCCTCTTGGGCCCGGACAACCCAGGGGATCAGGAACACGACGAGTGAGATTTGGCAGATGCGGAGCATTCGCGTCGGCAGTTCGCTCGGCATAGAGGTACAGCAGCAGCCCATTTCGAGCGCTTTCGGCAAGGCTTGATCCGATGCGAGGGTCTGGATCGGCACTCGGTTCTGCGTTCCCATGATCCTGCCGGTTCTTTCGTTTCCCGCTAGGGCCCCGTTTGCGACAGTTAGGGCCCCATTTGCGACACTGCGCAGTTAGGTGTGGGACAGTAGTTAGTTGGTATGCCTAGCTAAAAGCCGCTGCGGCACCGCGACTTAGGAGCGAGAACCAAAGGATAGTGCCCGCCCGCCCGATCGAGGCGCGGTTCCGGCCGAGAAGGGGGCGGTGCCGCTTGATCACCGCTCGCCCAGTGCCCAGACCCTGTTTTCATCTCCAACCCACACCCACCAACCCCCAACTATTCCACCTCATCCTGTCCCCTGTGTCATTTCGACACGGCCAACTGTCCCACCAGGAGGACACTCGGCCCGTTTTCCTGCCTCGTCCGCCCGATCCCTGAAGCCGGCGACGGTACTGATTCCCCGGTCGGTCCCAACACCTCACGTGTCCGCGGATAACTAGCCGTGTCCGGGCACTGAGACGCCTGCGTAATCCCCGAAAATGGCTGCAGCACCGCTTTTCAGCGCCGTGTCAGTCCTTCTGGGCCTCGGTGCGGCGCTAACCAGGCCCGATGCAGTCCAAAAAACGGCCGGATCATCACTTACCGGCACTGGTGCAGCGTTGAAGACGATCGCTGCAGCGCTAGTCGGGACCGGTGCGACTCCGAAAACCCTGGTGTCAGCGTTGAAGACGACCGGTGCGCTGCTTATCGGCGTTGGACCACCGTTGAAAACCGTTGGGGCGGGACTTGTTCGGGTCGCCCCGACGGTTGCGGCGATCCTTGTGATCGCCGAGGTCTGTGGACCATGATCGCTGGCACACTCCTCGCGTAGAGGAGGCGCCGTCCGGCGGGGTTGGGAAACCGACCGGCGCAGCATCCTAACTATTGTCGAGTCGCGCCCAACCGCGAACCCGGAGTCTGCAGCCTTCGAAAGGAGTACCCGTATGTTTACCACAGCCCGGCTCAAGCTGGACATGGCCACGAGCGTTCGTGACTTCTGCGCGGGCCATGCGTACGACAACAACCCCAAGTACCAGGTCACCCTGACCGGGCTGAGCGAGAGCCTCGCCCGGGCTCGGGCTCTGGAGAGCCAGGAGCGCTCCGGTGACATCGGCGCCACCACGGCCACGGCCAGCAAGGCCGCCCTCCGGCAACAGCTCAAGGAGCAGCCGCTTAAGCACCTGGAGCGGATGGCGGAAGACGCCTCGGCCGAGCAGCCCGAACTGGCCGAAAAGTTCCGGCTTCCCCGCCGCAAGCTGAGTCACCAGGTCTTCCTTGCCGCCGCCCGCACCATGGCGGCCGACGCCGAGACCTTCAAGGATGTCTTCACCAGCTATGGCATGCCCCCGACCTTCCTGGACGACCTCAAGGCATCACTCGACCAGTACGACCGGGTCGTGAACCAGAAGCACGCCGCCACCAGCGCGCACGTCGGCGCCCGGGCCGAGCTGAGAGCGTTGCTCAAGGCGATCATGGCATTGGTGAACCGGCTCGATACCCTCAACCGCTATCGCTTCCAGAACGATGCCGAGCAGTTGGCGGCGTGGGAGAGTGCGCGCAACGTGGCGTGGCCGGCGCGTGGGGCTGCCAAGACGCCGAAGCCGGAGAGTGGGAAGACGGCAGCGTGAGGGACGGCGGGACGGCGGAATGGCGGTACGGCGGTAAGAGCTGCTCTTAGCGCCCAGAGCTCCTACCGCCCTACCGCCTTCCCGCCCCTACCGCCGTCTTCAGATTGCGTCGTCGGCCCTTTCCCTCGCTTCGCTCGGGA
>JBGPJS010000175.1:0-7773 GCA_041485505.1 Gemmatimonadota bacterium
CGCCCTGGCCGTGAGCGATCTGGTGCTGGGCAGCCGCTTGAAGGGCGTCGTCTGGGTTCCGAGCCTGGCCGACACCGCACGGTTCCAGGCGGAGACCGGGTTCCGGCGGGAAGAGCCGCTCGATCTCTATTATGAAGTCTACGGACTGGCGGCGGCTGAGGAGTTCCGCACCGAACTCACCCTGCACCGGGGCAAAAAGGCGGCGCTGACGCTGGGGTTCGTGGAGCACGGGGCGCAACCGGTCACTCGTTCCAGCCGCACGGTCTCCCTCATGTCTCTCAAGCCGGGAAGGTACACGCTTGAGGTACGGGTGATCCGGGCCAATGGAGAGAGCGTCAGTGCGTCACGGGCGATCGATGTAGTAAGCGGTAAACAGTGAACAGTGAACAGTGAGCCGTGAACAGGGAACAGGGAACAGGGAACAGGGAACAGGGAAAAGGGAAAAGGGAACAGGGAACAGGGAACAGGGAACAGGGAACCGGGAGCGGCTAGCGGTAAGCCGGGCGTTCCGCAACGCTCTTGACCCTGCCTGCCCAGGGGTCAGGAGGGTCAGTTTGTCTCGGAGAACCGGTTCACTGTTTACTGTTTACCGTTTGCTTCCTCACGGATTTGGGAGACAAGCCATGGATCTAACCTCGGTACTCCTCCTCGGCGCGGTCGTCGGCGTCGGCGGCGGGGCGGGCATCTTCTGGGCAAAGGAGGAGCCCTACAAGGTGCAGATCCTCCTCGCCTCCACCCTCCGGGGCGTGCTGGTCAGCCTGCTCACCGCGTACGCGCTGACTCCCTCGGCGAGTTGGGTGCGGGGCGCGGGCCTGGGAGCCGTATTCGGCCTCGCGACCGGGACGATGGTGTTCCTGGCCAAAGGGGGTTTCCGAAGCAAGGACGCGCCCTACATCCTGCCGTCGAGCCTGGTGACGGGCGCGATCACAGGCGCACTCCTGGTCCTGCTCGTTTTCGGACAATCGTAACCGCCCCCGCAAGGGGAACCGGGAACGGGGAAACGGGAACGGGCCGCCTCCACGTTTCCACCGTTCCCGTTCCCTCTTCCTTGTTCCCCGTACCCAGTTCTCTATTCCCTGTTCCCCGTTCCCCCGTAAGCTGCTAGTCCACCTCGAGGTCGCCGAGCGGCACCAGCCGGGCCCGCGGCGGGAGGCCGGCCTCGAGCTCCATGATGCCCACCGAGGGCGGGAGGCTGAAGCGGCGGTGGCCCGCCCCGCCGGGGTTCATCACCGTTACCACCAGATCGAGCGTCGTGAGCAGCGGGCGATGGGTATGACCAAAGATGATGACTTCGGCCTCGGGATAGGCGGCCTGGATCTTTTCGGGGGTGGGAGACCCGAACTGGTCCCCGTGGAGGAGAAGAAAAGCGGTGCCCTCGAACTCCCGCTCAACCACCCGTGGCAGGCGGTGGCGCAGATCCCAGTCATCGACGTTTCCGTAGACCGCGGTGACCGGGGCGATCGCCGAGAGCTCGGTCAGCACATCCGCCGACCCGATGTCCCCGGCGTGGAGGATGTGGTTGACGTTCTTGAAGACCTTGAAGACCTCCGGGCGCAGAAGACCGTGGGTATCGGAAATAATTCCCAGCCGCATTACGGATCTCGATCGGGCAAATAGAAAAGAAAACACGGAGGCACGGAGGACACGGAGGAAGACCTATAGCATTCTCCTCTGCGTTCTTTGCGTCTTCGCAATTGGCAGAGTTTGTGAAGGAACTATGCCTGGCAATTTCCTCTGTGCTCTCTGTGCCTCTGTGATTCCTACCCTTGCCAGCGCTTTGTAATCTCAATATCCAGGCCCAGCAGATCAAGAACTCGCTGCACGATGAAATCCACCAGATCGGACACCTGCGTCGGGCGGTGATAGAACCCGGGGGCGGCCGGGATCACGATGGCGCCGGCTTCGGTCACGGTAGTCAGGTTGCGGAGATGAATCAGCGAGAGCGGCGTCTCCCGGGGGACCAGGATGAGCTTTCGCCGCTCCTTGAGCACCACGTCCGCGGCCCGCTCCACCAGCGACCGGCTGGTCCCGCCCGCGATCGCGGCCACCGTCCCCATGGAGCAGGGACAGATCACCATCCCGGCGGATTTCGCGGACCCGGAAGCGGGCCGAGCCCCCCGATCGTCGTCCCCGAAGACCGTGATGCTGGACCAGTCGCCGCCGGTGGCGGCCTTGAGGTCGGCTTCGTTCCGAATGCCCATCTCCTGCTCGAGCAGACGCCATCCGTGCGCCGAGACGATCAACCAGATGGAGACCCGGTTCCGGACGAGCACCTCGAGCAGGCGCACCGCGTAGGGTGCTCCCGAGGCGCCGGTGATCGCGAACACCAGTGGCAACTGACTCATCGGCCCCGCCGGTTGGGCGTTGGCGAGCGGAGGGGATGCTTGCTAGGGGGAACGGGGAAAGGGGAACGGGGAACGGTGCGTTTCCGGAGCCGCTCAGGCTTCGGCAACGGAGGCTGCCCCGGCTTCTCCCGTTCCCTGTTCCCGGTTCCCCGTTCCCCTCGTTTCATATCAGTCTATCCACCAGCGCAAACGCGAAGACCGTCACACTCATCACCCCGTTCATGGTGAAGAACGCGGCATCGAGGCGGGAGAGATCGCCCGGCCGGATCAGCTGATGCTCCCAGGCCAGGATCCCCGCCGCGACCACGACGCCGGCGAAGTACCATCCGCCGAATCCGGCCCCGTACCCGAACAGGGCGAGGGCCGGGATGGTGACGCCGTGAAGCAGCTTGGCGAGGAGGATGCTGCGCGATATACCCAAGCGCACCACGGCGCTCCGGAGGCCCTGGCCCCGGTCGAACGATTCATCGGGGAGGGCGTAGAAAATATCGAATCCCGCCACCCAGGTCGCCACCGCCAGGGCGATGGTGATCAGCACCCAGGCGGGGTGGCTCCACCGGCCGGTCACGGCCAGGTAGCCGCCCACCGGCGCGATGGCCAGGCTCAGGCCCAGCCACAGATGGGGCCACCAGGTGAAACGCTTGGTGAGGCTGTAGGTCACGATCCAGGCCAGGGCGAGTGGACTGAGCCAGAGGCAGAGCCGATTGAGCGAGCCTGCGGCCCACAGGAAGAGCGCCCCCGCGACCGCGACGGACAACCAGGCCTGCGGCAGGGTCAGGGTGCCGCGGGGAAGTTCCCGGTTGCTGGTACGGGGGTTGAGCGCATCAAAGTCGCGATCGGCGATCCGGTTGAAGCCCATCGCCACCCAGCGGGCGGCGGAGAACGCGAGGACGACGAATCCAACGGTACGCCAACTGACGTTCACCGCGAACGATGCCGCGAGCACGCCGAGCAGCGCGAACGGCAGGGCGAAGAGGGTGTGGGGCAGCTTGACGAAGTTGGCGTAGCGGACCAGCAGCGACTGGCCGGCATAGGTCTGCGCTTCGCGAGGGGAACCGGGAACGGGGAACGGGGAACGGGCCGCCACCCCGCTTCCTCCGTTCCCTGTTCCCTGTTCCCCGTTCCCCATCACAGCCGGATCCCCAGCTTGTCCCACATCGCGTCAACCCGTGCCTTGGTCGCGGCATCCATCACGATCCGCTCCGGCCACTCCCGTTCAAACCCCTCCTCCTTCCACTTCCGGGTCGCGTCGATGCCCATCTTGCTGCCGTAAGTGAATCCTCGGCTCGAGTGATCCAGCACGTCGATCGGGCCCATGGTGAACCGGACGTCCCGCTCGGGATCGATGTTGTTGAGCGCCACCCACCAGGCCTCGTCCGGATCCTGGACGTTGACTTCCTTGTCGAGCACCACGATCACCTTTGCCAGGGACATCAGCCCCGCGCCCCAGAGGGCGTTCATGACCTTGTAAGCCTGCCCCGGGTACTGCTTGTCGATCGAGACGAAGACCAGGTTGTGAAAGATCCCCGGCGCCGGCATGTGATAGTCCACGATCTCCGGCACCGTCAGCTTGAGCAGCGGCAGAAAGATCCGCTCGGTGGCATGGCCCAGGTAGAAGTCCTCCATCGGTGGCCGGCCCACCAACGTGGCCGCATACACCGGGCTCTTCCGCATGGTCACCGCGGTGACATGCACCAGGGGATAGTAGTCCGCCAGCGAGTAGAACCCGGTGTGGTCTCCAAAAGGACCTTCCAGCACCAGCGGCTCGGCCGGGTCGATGAATCCCTCGATGACCATGTCCGCCTCGGCCGGCACTTCCAGGTCGCAGGTGAGCGCCGCCGCGAGCTCGACCGGAGCCCGGCGCAGGAATCCCGCGAAGATGAACTCATCGATGGTAGGTGGCAGCGGTGCGGAGCCGGAGTACATGCTGGCCGGATCGGCCCCGATCGCGATCACCACCGGCATCCTCTCGCCCTTGGCCGCCATTTCCCGCCAGTGCGCCGCGCCCACCTTGTGCCGCTGCCAGTGCATCGCGAGAGTGTTCTTCCCCAGCACCTGGACCCGGTACATGCCGACGTTTCGGATCCCCCGGGTCGGGTCGATGGTAATCACCATCGGCAGCGTGATGTAGCGTCCGCCGTCCTGGGGCCAAGTGGTGAGGAACGGGATCCGATCGAGGTCCACCTCCCCGTCCCGCTGAACGATTTCCTGGCAAGGGGGCCGGCCCCCCCTGGTTCGGGGCGGGAACCTGGCGATCTCCGCCAGCTTGGGCAGCATCGCCAGTTTGCCGAACAATCCGTCCGGCACCTTCAGGTTGAGCATTTCCGAGATCCGGGCTCCGATCTCGTCCAGATTCTCTACCCCCAGCGCGAGACAGATCCGCCGCATCGAACCGAAGAGGTTGATGGCCACCGGATACTCGCTGCGGTGACCATCATCCTTGATCACGTGCTCGAAGAGCAGGGCCGGTCCTCCGCCCGGGCTCTTCATGCACCGATCCGCGATCTCGGCGATCTCGAGCCGGGCCCGGACGGGGTGGGTGACCCGGGTCAGCTCGCCGATCTGGTCGATCGCAGCGATGAACTCGTTGAGGGAGTCGAGAGGCATGGGGCAGGGTTCCGAGTTCCGAGTTCCGAGTTCCGAGTTCCGAGTTCCGGGGGTACCGAGTACCGACTGTACGGAGAAGGTCCAGTTGGCGACGACGCTCACAACGAGCCACCTACACCCTACACCCTACACCCTGATCCCTGCGTGAATCGCACAGATTCCGCCAAACAGCAACTCATACGTCACCTCACCGAACCCGCACGCCTGCATTCTCCCGGCCAACTCTTCGGGACCCGGAAACGCCAGCACCGACTCTGGTAAGTAGCGGTAGGCGGTCGTATGTTTCGAAACCAGCCGGCCGATGAACGGCAGCAGATGTTTGAAATAGAGGAAATAGAGCCCGCGCATCGGTTGCCGCGGAGGGGTGGTGAATTCGAGGATGACGAATCGCGCCCTGGGCTTGAGCACCCGCGCGGCCTCGATGAGTCCCACATCGAGATCCGCCAGATTACGCACCCCGAATCCCACGGTGGCCCCGTCGAATGTCGCGTCGCCGAAGGGCAGTTCCAGGGCGTCGGCGTTGAGCGGTGATACTCGATCCGACTTCCCCCGGCCCAGCCGCAACATCGGCAGCACGAAATCGGCCCCGATCACCTGCCCGCTGAATCCCGGCTGGCCCGCCAGCGTCGCCGCCAGATCGAGCGTCCCCGCACACAGATCCAGGTATCTTCCGGCGGGTGCCCGGACCCAGCCGAGCGCCCGCACGGCCTGCCGCCGCCAGCGCCGGTCGACGTTCAGACTGAGCAGGTGGTTGAGCAGATCGTATCGGGGCGCGATGGCGGTGAACATCCCCCGCACGTATCGCCGCTTTTCCGCCCCGGTGACGATCGGTAACTTACTCTCCGTGGCTAACATAGGCGCCCAATGTAGTCCCGCCGGAAGCGGCTCCGCAAGCCGCGTCGCACCCAATGCTTAGTCGCCCGGAAATCGCCTCGGCCACCGATCAGGAAGTGGTCGCGCTGGCGCGGGCGGGGCGCGAGGCTGCCTATCGCGAGCTGATCCGGCGCTACGAGCGACCGATCTTCTCGCTCATCTTCCGCATGGTGCGGGATCGCCAGCTGGCCGAGGACCTCTCCCAGGAAACTTTCATCAAGGCCTTGAACGCGATCGACAGCTATCGCCCGGAGTTCAAGTTCTCCAGTTGGATTTTCAAGATCGCCAATAACGCCGCCATCGATCATCTGCGCCGGCGCGAACTCGACACCCTCTCGCTGGACGGCTCCCCCAACGCATCGACCCCGGACGCGATCGAGGCCACCGTCCTGCAAGTCGGCGACAAAGGGGAATCCGCGCTCGAGGAACTCGAGGCCAAGGAGCTGGGCGGGGTCATCGAGTTGGCCATCGCGCGACTCCGTCCGGAGTACCGTGCCTGCATCCTGCTCCGCCATGTCGATGGCCGCCCCTACGAGGAAATCGCCGAGATGTTGAGCCTTCCCCTCGGCACCGTGAAGACCTACATCCACCGGGCCAGACATGAATTGCGTGAGGCTTTGGCCCACCTGAGAGAGTGAAACCTCAACGTTTTGGCTGCCGTAAGAGGCTCAATGATGAACCGGAATCCGTCGCCGCACCTCTCTCCTGATGATGTCGATGCCTGGCTGGTCGGAAGACTCAGTCACTCACAGACGTCTCATTTAGAAACCTGCCTGGAATGTCGCGAGGTGGTCGAGTCCGAGGGTGAGCTGGTCCGCCAGCTCGCCGCGCTCCCTATGCTTGCCCCGTCGCCAAACCTGGTCGGCCACGTCATGGCCCGGCTGGCTCAGACTCGGCCGGCTTTGGCGCGCGCGGCTCGCCATGTGAATGCTGAAGAGCTCGACGCCTTCCTCGTGGGCAACCTTGAACAGGTCCGCCTCTGGCACATCGAAGACTGCGCCGAGTGTCTGGAATTCGCGGAGGCCGAGCAGGCGCTGGTGGCGCGGTTGGTGGCGCTTCCATTGTATGGCCCGGAGCCCGGCTTTTCGGATCGGGTCCTGGCCGGACTCACTGTCCCAGTCGCGGCGGCGGCCTGGTCGGCCACCTCATGGCGGGAACGGATCTTCGCCTCCAGAAAATCTCTGGCCCTGGCGGCAAGTCTCGGATTGCTGGTGACCGGATCCATGGCAGGCAGCATCGTGTGGAGTCTGGGCCACCAAGCGACCATCGCCACGGCCGGCTCCTGGCTCTGGGGGCAGGCCGGCCAGATGATGTGGATCGGCCTCCGCGGGGCGGCGTCCAATCTCTTCGAACAACCCTGGTACTCCGATCTGCGGCAACTGATCGGCTCGCCGAGTCTTCTGGCTGCGTGTAGCGCACTCGCGTTCACCACCTATGTGGGCTGCGTGCTGGCGCTCAGACGGCTGCTCACGGTTCCGATGGCGCGGGTAGTGGCGTGATGAACCGACGGATCGGCGGGCCGGCGGACTGGCGGACCGTGACTGCAATAGGCGGCCTCCTGATCCTCCCGATAATTCCGGGTCGAGTGCACGCCGAAACTCCCCACGATCGCTGGACCGATGGCCTCTCCGCCCCGATACAATTCTTCAAACAGTGGTTGCACGACGACGATCCCACCGCGGTGGCCGCGCGGGATCACCTGGTTTCGATCTCGTCCGACGTCGCGGCGCTGACCTTCGATCTCGAGCAGGGCGGGACGCTCAAGATTTCCTTCGAGCGCGGGCGAGTGCTGGTGAACGACCAGCCGGTCGGACACTACGACGTGAGCGGTGCGCTCGAGTCCGCCTGGCGCCAGCTGGTCACCGACGCGTCCCGCCGGCCCACAGCAGAGGTGGTTGCCCTGGTCCATGGTTGGCAGCCCGGGGGACTGACCCACGAGGAGGCGGCG
>JBGPJS010000176.1:0-7643 GCA_041485505.1 Gemmatimonadota bacterium
CCCGGCCGCTGGTGTTGTTGCCGGAGGTACTCTCGATGCGGTCGAAGCTCCCACTGAGGTAAAGCGTGCTGGCTTGAATCGGACGCAGAAAGCTCTCGAGGGTGAACTGGTTGCGCCGTCCCGTCGGAGTCAGGATCGGGGCGATGACGCCGGTCGCAAAGTGGTTGAACTCGGCGCTCACGCTGAGATCGGTGGAAGGCTCGAAGCGAAGCCCGCCCCGAAGTACCGCCTTCGAGACCCCTTCAAGCTGCACCCCCCACGCGTTCGCGATGGTGCCCGAGAGACTGAGATAGGGGTGAAAGAGATTGGGCAGAGAATCCCGGCCGAAGAGTTCCATGCCCGACCCGATGGTCAAGCGTGGGGTGATCCCGTAGCGAAGGTCGAGGTTGGCGGTACTCCGGCATTCCCGGGTGCGGCAGGCGCCCAGTGCGGCCCCGTACTCGACTCGACGGTTGGGTAGAACATCGGTGACGACGCGGTAGGTCCGCTGGAATTCGCGCACCTCGCCGAAGGGACCGTAGGCCACGAAGTCCACCGGGTTTTCGCCATACTGGATCGGGGCGTCGATCGAGAACTGACCGAGAGCATTCACCGAATCGAACGCGATGAGGCGGCCGCCGCGGTAGGCTTCGATCTGCCATCCCGGTCCCAGGCGGCCGGCGAACGTCGCCTGGCCCAGAACGGCCGGCCGGAGAAAGGGCGCGTTGGTGATCGAGAATCCGCGCACCGTGCGGGTCCGGGGCCCGGTCGAGAAGCCATCGCCCAGACGGAGTTGGGTGATCCAGCGGCTCCTGCGCCAGACCCCAGTCCACGAGGCGTCAGTGCGGCTCTGCCCCTGGCCCAGCGCCGAGACGCCCAGCTCGAACGAGCCGCCCAGCACATCGAGCCCCATCGAGGTGGCGAAGGCCCCATTGCTTAGAGGGTTCCGGTTGGGGGCCAGGATCGAATAGTCGATGGCCAGCCCGTTCCAACGGGGGCGCTCGAGCCCGAGCGCGAGTTCCGGCTCCACCCCGTCGCCGCCGTTCAAGCCCCGGGCGCGCGCCGCTTCCCGTGCCAGCCGCTTGGCGAGAGGAAGCGGGCTCGGATTCAGCACCGCGATCTCGAGCTCGCTCCAGTTCACCAGGAAGTCGATGCCCAGGATCTTCCCAAGGACAAGGCTGCTCAGGTAAAGCTCGCCGTCTGGACGGCGACGCTGTTCGGGCCCCAGCGGAATCCGCTGCCGGCCAAAGGTGATGCTGTCGTCGACGGGGTCGATCACCAGGCGCAGTCCCGATGGCTGCAGCGTCGCCGCGATGCCGCCAGTGATGGTGGGCTGGTAACGAATCTCAACCATGTCGAGGAAAGCCGCGAGCGGGAGCAGAATGTCAGAACCATTGCGATAGACCTGCAGGGTCTGGGAGGCGATCCGCCCCAGCTGCACTTCCACCAGTGCCGGCTCGGTCAGGCTGTCCCGGGGCTCCTGGGCGGCCGCGCTCCCCGCCAGGAGAAGAGCGGTGCCCAACAGGGCGCCAACACCGGATCCCGAGCGCCCGATCACGGCAGACTCACCTCCACCGAGTCGCGCACCGGGACGATCGGGAGAATGTCCGTGCTCGAGACATCCTCCCGCTCGCTGGTGACCTCAAACCGGAGCCGATAGCGGCCGCCCCGGAGACCTGCGACGGAGGTGGTGAATCTGGGCTCGGTCTCGTAGTAGACGGCCTGGGGCGACTTGAAAGTCGCCACCGGGTGACCGCTCGAGTCGATGAGCGCACCGCCCATGGTGCCGATGAACGCCGCGGAGCCTTGCCGCACGAGGTGAGCCCGCACCTCCAGCGAGTCTCCCACGATCCTGGCTCGGAGGTTCGAAAGGGCGACGCCGGTGCCCGGCTTGCCCTTTCGGTAGAGCAGCGGCAAGATGGTGCGTACTTCCAGCGTGAGACCCACCCGGATCTGAGCCGTGTCGGCCACGCCGGTCACCGGGACTGACCCTCCCCGGGCGCTGACCACCAAGCGGGCCCAATATTCCCCGTCGGCCAGTCCCGCCGGTGGCTTGCCGAGGAGCCGGACGGTCTGGCGTTCCTGGGGGCCGAGGGACATGCGCCGCGGAAAGGCCTGAATCCAGCGGGCCGCGGAGGGAAGGCTGGAGTCGGGCTCATCCACGGTGCGGAGTTGGAAGTCGCCGATCGAGTCGGTGATCGGATAACCGAAAAAGGTCGCCAGCGAGACCTCGACCGCATCGTTGCCCGGATTGTAGAGCGTGATCGAGCCGCTGCGGGTCCGGTGGTCCATGTAGATCACGTGGGGCGCCACCAGCACCCCCTGCGCCGGAAGCGGACCCGGGGCCAGCAGGGTAAGGATCAGGGCGGTCAGCAGGAATCGCATCAGAATACCGTCACGGTCAGGATTACGGTGTTGCTGTAGTTTCCGGTCGTCTGGCCGGCCGCGGGAGTGACCCGCCCGCCCAGGAAAACCAGGACGGTTGCGCTGGTGACCAGATTGAAATTGTGGGCGACCCGCGGATCGAAGGTGACCGGCACGCTGGTCGGGGCGGTACCCACCGCGACCCCGTCGGTGGCGCCGAAGGTGATCGGCATGGTCGCGCCAGCGGGGCCGTTCAATCGGTTGGGCAGTGTCATCGCGATCTGGATGGTTTTCCCGATCGCGGCGGTAAAGGTCCACTCGCCACTCTTGACCGGGTCGTTCGGAGAAACCGAGCTGGCAACGCCCTTGATCACCACCCCGAACGCCAAGTTGCGGACTCCCGAGATTGTAAGTTGGGCCGAGAGGGGCGATGCGGTGCCAGCCAGGAGGCCCAGCAGCCAGAATATTCTCGGTGACATCGGGAGATCCTTGGGATTGGGAGTGCGGGCGCCGGCAGGGCCAAAGATATCAGCCCTGACCGGCGGTGCGCCTCTCCATCACTCACATCCTGTTCACACTCACTTCTGCTCAGTAGGTCACGGTAAGCGTGACGGTACCGGTGTAGGCGCCCGCGGCCTGGGTAACGGTCGGTGTGACCGTAGCGCCGACGAAAGCGAACGCTGCCCCGGTGCCGCTGAAGGTGAACGCCTGCAAGGCAGCGGACGGGGTGAAGTTGGTGCCGGTGGTCGGGTTGTTGACGGTGTTGACGTGACCGGTCCAGGTCCCGATCGGAAGATTGTTAGCACCCGAAGTCAGGTTGATCGGCAGTGTGAAGCTCAGATTGGCCGGCGCGCTGGCCTGTCCAGTAATGTCGAACCGGCCGGCTCCCGCCACCGACACGCCGATCGTCTTCGCGACGCCGGGAAAGACGTTGCCGAACGCGAGGGCCACGGCACCGGTGACGTTGATGGGCTGCTGGACGGTGGCGGTGGCTGAAATATTCGCGCTGTTGGTCTGAGCCTGGGCCGTTGCGGCCAGACTCAAGGTTCCCAGTACCAGCGCCGATACCTTCATAGTGATGCGCATTGCCCCTCTCCCTGGTTGTGAGTGATTGCTCTTGTGGCGTTTGAACTCTGGGGAGTTGCAGCTCCCCAACAACCAGCCGGGAGGGGCAAAGCCTATGCCAGTGTTACAATCGTACAAAAAATGGTCAGTAGTATCGGAACTATTGGCTTATAGTCACTTAGCTAAATGACTTAAAGCAGTCTCTCAATTCGTATGATAACAATACGATAGCTACTCGGCACACTGATCTCTTGCCTGCACTGTAATCGCTTGCCAAGCAACCGCTTGAGGCCGACCTTTGGGCCGAATTCAGTCACCCCGCAAAGGTAGGAAGCCGGCCCAGCGGGCCTTAGTCTTACGAAGGACTCCTATGAGCAGAACCTGGGAAGTCTCAACCCTCATCCTCGGGCTGACCGTTCTTGCATCCCGCACGGTCGGAGCTCAGGGCGTTGGCTTGGTGTCCGTGACCGCGACCGTCTCGGCGTCCACCGCGCCGGCCGCGAGCCAGGGTGCAGTTGGGCTCTTGATCGGCGATTGGAGGGTCCATCCGGGTGTCCTGGCCCGGCGCTCGACTGAGTACGGTCGACTGGACTTGACCCCGCCAGCGCCCGCCTCCCCAGAGCGTCGCCCCGAGCCGGTGGTGGTGACCATCCAGTACTTGCGGAACTGAACCTGCTCCCCCGGTCCCCCGGTCCCCCGATCCCCAAATCCCTCAATCCCCAAGTCCCATATTCCCCTAATCCCATAACCCCGCATATTTCCTCCACCGTCCCGATCGGCCCGCTCCTCACTTAACCCCCAAACCCGAGCCCATGCGCCTCGCCCTCCTCGTGGTTCTTGCCTTGGTGCCTGCCGCTCTCCATGCCCAGGAGTTCGATTTCTACTCCCGCGGTCCCTACCGACCGGCCGTCCCCCGGCCCGAGAGCCTGCTGGGCTATCGTGTCGGCGAGCAGCAGACGATGTATCACCAGCAGCAGCAGGTACTCGACCGGCTGATCGAGGCGGCGCCCGACCGAGTACGCACCGAGGTGATCGGCAAGAGCGTCGAGGGCAAGGTGATGCGACTGCTGATTATCTCCGCACCCGAGAATCTCGCGCGGCTGGATGCGATTCGAGCCGACCTCGCGGCCCTGGCCGATCCTCGCCGGACCCTGGCCGCGGCCGCGCAGGATATCGCCCAGCGAACCCCGGTCGTCGCACTGCTCAACCACTCGGTGCATGGCAACGAGCCGGCCGGCTTCGAGGCCTCAATGCAGACCGTCTATCAGCTCCTCGCTTCCGAGGAGCCGGCCACGCTCGACATCCTCAAGAACGTCGTCGTCCTCATCAACCCATCGCAGAATCCGGACGGTCACGAGCGGTTCGCGGCGTGGAGCAATTCGGTGGCGGTAGGAACCGATGAGCCGGCTGCGGTGGAGCAGACCGAGCCATGGGCGGTATGGGGCCGGTACAACCACTATCGCTTCGACATGAACCGCGACATGCTGGCCCAGTCCCAACCTGAGGCACAGGCGCTGGCCGGCGCGATGGCACGCTGGCACCCGCAGGTCGTCGCGGACCTCCACAGCACCACCAGTGCCTACTTCTTTCCCCCCGTGAGCCAGGCCATCAACCAGAACCTCCCCGCCACGACGATTCGCTGGTTCGAGCGGTTCGGCCGGGGCAATGCGGACGCGTTCGACGCCTACGGCTGGCAGTACTTCGTGCGGGATGTCTTCGACTTCTTCTATCCTGGCTACATCGACGAGTGGCCGTCGCTGCGCGGTGCTGTGGGGATGACCTTTGAGAGCGACGGCGGTCCCGAGCTCAAGAAGCGCAAGGATGACGGGACCTACATGACCTTCGAGATGGGCATCGCGCACCACTACGTGGCTGCCATGGCCACGCTCGGTACCGCGGCGTCCAATCGCGCCGAGCGGCTGCGGGACTACTACGACTTCCACCTCTCGGCGATGTCCCCCGTGAAGGGCCGGACCCTGAAACGAGTGGTCTTTCTCCCCTCGCCCGATCCGGGCCGGGCCCTCTGGCTGGCGCGGCACCTCGCCCGCGAGGACATCGACGTGATTCGGGCGACTCAATCCTTCACCGCGCTCAAGGCGACCTCCTACTTGGGTGGCGCTGCGGGCAAGCGCACCTTCCCGGCCGGCAGCTACGTGGTGGACTTGGCCCAGCCGGAGGGGCGGCTCGCCACCTCGGTGCTGGAGCCGAAGGCGGTGTTCGACTCCGCCTTCGTGCGGGCGGAGCTCAACAAGTACGAACGCAACAAGGTCCGGGGCGAGGACCAGGACCGGGAGGGCTACAACTTCTACGACATCACCGCCTGGAGCCTGCCGCTGACCCTGGGACTGGACGCCTGGTGGACCGAAGACCTGCCCGCGGTGACCGGCGAAAAGGTGACGGCGGCGGACAGCCTCCCGTCGGGTGGGGTGAGCGGTCGGGCCCAATCGGCCTACGTCTTTGACAACGAAACCGAGTCCGGCGCTCGGCTTGCCATGGCACTGCTGCGCGAGGGGTTCAAGGTCGGGGCGGCGACGAAACCACTCATCGCCGATGGGGTGGCACTGCCCCAGGGAACCTTCGTGGTGCGGCTCCAACGAAACCCCGCCGCGGTGCATGACCGGATCGCGGCACTGGCCCGTGAGAGTGGCGCCCGGGTCACCGCCGTCCGCTCCGCCTTTCCCGATACCGGTATGGTCGGCATCGGCAGTGGGAGTGTGGTGCCACTCATGGCGCCGAAAATCCTCCTCGCGGCGGGCAGCGGCATCGACCAGACCGTGTTCGGTGGAGTGTGGTACTATCTCGAGCGAGAGTTGCACTACCCGGTGACGCCGATCGACCTGGCCGCCATCGAGGACATGGACCTGGACCGCTACAACGTGCTCATCGTTCCCTCCGGCTCGCCGGGACGGATGTGGCGCGAGGTGGGAGAGGATGGAGCCGAGCGGCTGAAGGCGTGGGTCCGCAGTGGGGGAAGCGTCATCGCCATTGGCGACGCGGTCGGTCTGCTCAACCGCAAGGAGCTGGGACTCACCACGGTGCGTGCCGTGGGCGAAGAAGCCGAGGAGGCGAAGGACGGCAAGGAGGGCAAGGCCAAGGCGGCCAGGGACACCACCAAGGACACCACGGTAAGCGCCTCGGCCCAGCCGGCGCCGCCGCTGGTTTCGCCCTCGGCGAGCGGAGGGACCAAACCGGAGTACATCCCCGGCGCCATCTTCCGTGCTACCCTCGACCGCACCCACTGGCTCACCTCCGGCTACGACCGCGACCAGCTCCCGGTGTTTCTCAATACCAGCACACTGCTCAAGCCGTCGGAGAAGGGAGCCAATCCAGTGGTGTTCACCGGGAGCGACCTGACCTTGGCGGGATTCACCTGGCCCAATAACACCGAGAAGTATCTGCGTGGCTCGGTCTGGGCCGCGGTGGAGAGCGTGGGGCAGGGGACCGTGGTGATCTTCGCCGACGATCCGCTCTTCCGGGGGTTCTGGCGGGGAACGGCAAAGCTGGTCACTAACGCCATTCTGTTCGGGCCAAGACGGTAAGCGGTGAGCAGTGAGCGGATGATTTCACTCTCGCGGAGAGATCGGGGTGGAGTGGGGCGGCCCGCTTACCGCTCACTTACTGCTTACCTTCCCACTCGGCCACCATCATCGCTATATTGACCCTGCCCCAGGTCCGAAGGGCGCTGGCGCGCGAACCGCGTCAGGACCTCGCCGGTAGCAGCGCTAAGCGATGTCCAGTGTCGCTTCGGGGTGCCTGGGGCAATTTCTTTGGCGGACAGGCGGACGGGCGGACAGGCGGTCGGTGACCGGAGTTGAGATTCGGCGTCCGCGGTACGACCTTCCCTCACGAGTTCATCCACTGACCGCCCGTCCGCCTGACCGCCCGTCCGCCCATGGCCATCGCTCTCGCCCGCCGGTATCGTCCCCGCCGTTTCGCCGATCTCCTGGTCCAGGATCATGTGGCTGCGGTGCTGCGGGGCGCTATCGTCAAGAATCGGGTGGGACATGGCTACCTCCTGACCGGTCCCCGTGGCGTCGGCAAGACGACGGCCGCCCGCATTCTGGCCATGGCGCTCAACTGCGCCCATAGGGAGACGGTGGAGCCGCCGGGAGAACCCTGCGGCGAGTGTGAGAGCTGCCTTCGCATCTGGAACGGATCGGCCAATCTCGATGTAGTGGAAATCGACGCGGCCAGCAACCGAGGCGTGGAGGACGCCCGGGATCTCCGGGAGCGCG
>JBGPJS010000177.1:0-7619 GCA_041485505.1 Gemmatimonadota bacterium
ATCCGGTTCACCGGCCGCGCCACGCCGAGCGGGGCGGTGTTCCATCCGAACGACTGGCAGAACATCCTGCTCACTCAGAACTCCAACGGCGATTTTCTGTTCGGGAACCCGTTCCAGGGCCCAGGGCCGCAGGCGCTGTTCGGAATCCCGGCGGCGATTTCGGACGCCCAGACGGCCGGTACCGGCCTGGTGGTGGACTTCCGGAACTTCACCCGGCTCGATGACCGCCGGGGCGTGATGATCCAGACCGGCTTCGTCGGGACCCAGTTTACGGACGGCAAGGTGACGCTCCGGGCCGACATGCGCGCGGCCTTCACCGTGACCCGGCCGGCGGCCGTCTGCACGATCACTGGTCTGTGATCGCCCGTGTCGTCGATTCGGAGTGAGGTACAGTTCGCGGTTGTCTCGGGCTCGGCCACGGCGAATACGCTCGTGGCCGCCGCGACGGGCAAGCGCATCAGGGTCATGGCGCTCATTCTCGTGGCGAGCGGTGGCGCGAACAATACGCGGCTGCAATCCGGCGCCGGCGGCACCGCGATGACGGGCGTCATGAACCTGGCCGCCAATGGGCAGCTCGTCATGCCCTATAACGAGGCTGGCTGGTGTGAGACCGCCGTCGCCGCGCTCCTGAACCTCGACCTCTCGGCCGCCACGTTGGTGGCCGGGGTCCTCACGTATGTAACGGTGGAGTAACCAACCCATGGCCGTCATGGAAGGCACCAGAGCGCTGAAGAGCTGGGCCGGCGACTACGACTTCGCCGTCGACGGCGGCGCGGTCAGCACCATCACGCTGCGCTCTCAGGATGGGCCGCTGCCGCTCGGGGCGGTGATCGTGAGCGGCTATCTCGACGTCCAGACGGCCTGCCTCTCGGCGACCGGCACGATGGCGCTCAATTCGGAAGGAGCCGCGGATCTCCTGGCCGCTGCGGCCCAGGCCGCGCTGACCCTCGGGCGGAAGTCCATCATTCCGGCCGCGACGGGCGTCACGGCGGTCAAGCTCACGGCGGCGCGCAGTCCCGCGGTCACGATCGCCACCGCGGCGTTCACGGCCGGCAAGTTCACGCTCGTGCTCGAGTACCGGTAGGCAAGCGCTCCGGATCGAGAGAGGAAGTCCCCCCATGTCTGTGGCGTTTCCGGCCGATCGGCGCCTCTACCTGACGGCCGACCGGTTGCGGCTCGTTGAAGAGGGGAACCCCGAGTCGGCGTTTTTGTTCGTGGCCCCCGGCCAGTCCATCAGCGCGGCCGATGCGGCCCGCTTTGGGTTGATCGCAGAGGACGGCAAGGTTGTGCTGCTCCTGCCCGCCGTGGCGGAAGCGAAAGACGCGGAGCCCACGAAGCGGAAGCGCTGATGGCCGCGCTCGTCACTACCAAGGACGTCTCGGACTTCCTCGGTGTGGACGCGGACGAGGAATGGATCAGCGTGGCGTGGGATCTAGCGGACCAGGTCGAGGCGCTGCTGCTCGCGCAATGCGGCCGAACGGGCCGCCCGTTCAAGACCTCAGAGTCTGCTCGGGTGGAGGTGCAGGATGGTACCGGTCGGCCGACCCTGTACCTGGATTATTCGGTGAAGGTGCTGACGGCCGTCAAACTGGGCTACGATGTCGCCCTGCCCGATGAGACGCTCGTGGTGAGTGACCCGAAGCGACTGGTGTACCAGGTCGGGAGCCCCCGACTGGTACGGACGGATGGCGGCGTGTTCGGATGCAAGGGCAAGCCGAACTATGTGCGCGTGACCTACGACACCCAGGACGACGTGCCAGAGGATGCGGGGCTGGCGGTGTTGCGCGGGGTGGCAGTGGTCTGGGGCCAGCGGGGGTCGGAAGACGCCAGCGCGCAACATGTCGGGGGGTTCGGCGCGGATCTCGTGGCGGCGATCGCGAGTGATCCGATCTGGCGCATGGTGGTGGGGGCACACCGGTTTGTGGTCGCATGAGTTTGGCCGGCCTGATTCGGACCAAGGGGTACCGGGCCGATGTCTACCGGCCGACTTGGGCCTCGAATCCGGATGGCACCCGGAAAGTGACGACCTACGGTACGGCGCTGCTCTCGGGTGTCAAGGTGTTCCTCGATGGGATCACCGACGAGCTGGTGCAGACGGTGTTCGGTGGATCGGAGAAGGTGGATACGCGGGGCTTCATGTTGGGCGCCCCGGACGTGCAGGACGAGGACCGGTTGAAGCTGACCAGTGGGGCGTTCAGCGGTCGGGTGTTCCGGGTCGAGACCCGACGCCCACAATACGGCCGGGCCTCGGCGCACCTCGAGCTCGCCCTGGTGAGCACGACGGAGACGATCCCATGAGCGGGTTCAACCTGCTATCGGACCTGAAGGGGTTGAACGGCGCGCTTCGGGGCGCCCTCGCCGATCTCGGCGGGGCGAAGTCGCCGGAGATGACGGCGCTGGGGCGGATCGTCCGGCGGTCGGTGGCAAAGACGCTCTCGGTGCCTGGCGGTGGGGCGGTGGCGGTGGGGCCGGATCGCGGGGGCCATCGGTCGCGTCCCGGGGAACCGCCACGGGCCCAGACATTCAGACTGGCGCACTCGGTGAAGGCGGGCGTGGTCGGGACAGGGGTGCGGGTCGGGGCGCTTCGGTTCACGGCCGACTTCATGGAATCCGGCGTTAACGCCACGCTTGGAGCCAGCAAAGGTACTCGGCGTAGGCCCAGCGGTCGGCTCCGGTCGGCCGGCCTCAAGAAGCGGACGATCCGCATTGCGCCCCGGCCCTACCTGCAGCGGGCTCTCGACGCGGTGGAAGGCCAGCTGGCGACGGAGTTCGCGAACGTCGCCGGCGCCCGGATCGGGCACGCCTGATGCCCGCGACTGACAGCGAGCAGATGATCCGGGAGGCAATTGTCAGCGTGATCGCAGGTAACGCGACGGTGCAGTCCGTGGCCGGCCGGGCGACGGATGTGATCCGGCAACGCGCCCCCTCGGTGGAGGAAGACACGCCGCTGCCAATCGTGCTGTACGACCTGGTGAGCTACGAGGACTGGAACGGCACGGGTCAGGTCCTCCTGACAGCGATCGAGGATGCCCCGTCCCTCGCGCGCGCGGATGCGGCGGCGGCCTGCCGGGCGCTCCTGAAGGCCGCGATTGATGCTCTGGATTGGGCCGCCTTCCATGCGCTCGGTTTGGAGATAGTGGTGTTCGCGGACAGCCGGCAGAGCAACAACCCGGACGTACCGGGCCATATCAATCGGGATGGTCAGCCGTTACTCCAGCAGGCGGACGCGCTGGTTCCGCTGCTCTACTTGCCCTAAGGAGGCGCTATGCCCCGCCAGAACGACGCTGGAGAACTGCTCAAGAAGATCACCGCACTGACCCTCTTCCGGCTCCAGACCGGCACGGTCGGCGATACCACGACCACCGCGCCAGTGCTCGGCACCGGCGCCGAAACCTCGGTCGCGGTGACGGCGATCACCAACTTCACGGCCGCCGATCCCTGCTTCATCATCGGCGATGGCGGGCTCGAGCTGACCCTCATCGGGACGCCCAACGTCACGATGCCGGTGTCGCCCCCGCCCAAGATCGCGCAGTCGACCGGGGCGCGGTTCGTCGAGGCGGTGGCGGTGACTCTGGGGAAGATCGCCCAGGGCTCGGTGAAGTGGAGCGCCAACCGGGCGCTCACCGCCGTCTTCGAGGAGGTCGGCGACACCCCGGTTTGCTACATCCCGGGCACCCTGGAGTGCGGACTCGATTTCGCGCTCTACGGCTACAACGGCCCAAACGTCCAGCTGCTCACCGGCTATCTGGAAGCGGAGACCGGTTCGGGCGCCGCGCTGGCCACCGCCTATCAGTCGCTGATCGGCGGCGTCAATCAGGCGCTGCAGACGGCCCAGGTGTTCCGCGTGCAGGCGCTGCGGTACGACGCGAAGAACATCCAGATCGATTTCCTGAACGTCCAGATCGCGGCGGCCATCAACTCGGATCTCTCGCGGATGAACGCGTCGACGTTGAATGGGTCGGTCAAGGCGTCCGCGATGATAATTCGCCAGTACCTCTAGGAGGTATGCACGCCAAGGATGGCTGGGGGATCGACGAGGTCCGCCGGCGGTGCCGAGATCTCCGGGAGGTGTTGGTGGCCTCCCCGGAACTCTGCACCCCGGAGGATCTCGCTGCCTACTGGCCGGGTGGCGTAGAGAACCGCACTGGCGGGCGGGGCGGGTGGACGTACTGCTATGCCATGTACGTCGCCTTTCTGTTCCGCTCGAAGACGACCCCAGACCAGGACGAGCAGAGCGATCTGGTGGAGCAGCAGGCCACCCTGGACGCCTTCCGCGAGAAGCCTGTCACCGTCGAGCTCGTGGGGGTGGGCCCCCACGGGACACCGGCGACCATCGCGGTCTATCCGAAGAGTTTCGATACCCTCTCCCTCATCGACGAGATCGACGCCCAGTGCAAGTGGCTGGCCGAACGGCTGGTCTGGCTCGAGAAGCAGTGGGGGGCGGAGGCCGCGCTGAAGGTGCCCGAGGCCATGCGGGAACTGACCGAGCTCCACCTCACGATCGTCTGGATACTCACCCATCCTGGCGCCAGCGCTCCGTTCAACCCCGCAACCGGGCTCCCGGACCTCCCGCCTGAAGCCCGGCTCTACGATCCGCTGGACGTGCTCCGCAT
Source organism: Gemmatimonadota bacterium (assembly GCA_041485505.1). Lineage (GTDB taxonomy): Bacteria > Gemmatimonadota > Gemmatimonadetes > Gemmatimonadales > GWC2-71-9 > JBDUEA01. The sequence goes on from JBGPJS010000177.1 coordinate 4,614, forward strand.
CTGCCAGGCCCACCACCAGGTCAATCGGAAGCGCATCGGGATCGTCGTGGGCTCCATCCGACAGTCCGGAGGCAAGGGGCAGGCGTCGTGGACGACGCTCGCCGTGGGGGCCGCCAAGGCGCTCCGGCAGCCCATTGAGACGCTGATGAGGAACCGGTCGCTGGGGGCCTGGCTCGCGCAAGCGGCGATTACCTGGGACGCGGAACGGGAGGCCCAAGAATCGGCCCAGCCAGCGGCAGCTGCCGCGCCGCAGTTCGAGGACGCCTGATGGGCCGCTCCGTCGAAATTGCTCGCGCCTTCATCACGTTGGAGGCGGAAACCAAGGGCCTCGATAACCAGCTGTCCCAGGCGGAGAAGTCGCTGGGCCGGACGGCCAGTTTTGTCCTCGCGCATCCGGTGGCAGCCTTCACCGCGCTCGGGACGGCGGCGATTGCGGCCGGCCTCAAGCTGGCCGACATGGCGGCGGAGGTGGACCATGCTTTCGAACTGATCACTGCCAGCATCCCCGATGCCACCAACCGGCTCAAGGATCTGCGCAGCGAGGCGTCGATGCTCTCCATGGGGTTTGGGATCTCCCAGAAAGAGATCGCCGACGGGATGGTCGCCTTGGCCCGGACGGGCATCTCGTCGGTCGACGACCTGATCATCGCGAACCGGGCGGCCGTTGCCGCCTCTCGTGCGACGGGGACCGATTTCGCGACGACGATCAGCTTACTCGACTCGGCGCTGGATGCCTTTGGGCTCAACGCCAAAGACTCCGAGGCGATCCTCGCCAAGCTGTTTGTCACGTCCCAGGGCAAGACCTCTTTTCAGGAACTCGCCCCGATCTTCGAGGCGGTGGGCAAGGCGGCCGTCAAGGGTGGCGTCGACTGGGCCACCCTGACCGAAGCAGCCGTCACGCTCAAGACGGAAGGAATCAAGACCAAGCAGATCATCACCGCGCTCGCCAAGGGGCTGGACGAGGAGGGCGCCCCGGCCGTTCGTGCCTTGGCCGCGGCCAGCCACGTGGCCTCTGATGGCGTCCAGGAAATGCGGGCGCAAACTGCGCTCATGAACGAGTCGGTGCTGGTGAGCCAGGCGCGGATCAAGGAACAGCTCAACGCGGCGCTCTTGGATTTGGGCCGGAGCATTCTTCCCCTGGTGACCAAGGCGATGAATGGACTGGTCCTCATCCTTGATAGTCTCACCGGGAAAATTGATGCGATCAAGTCCGACGCGGCGACCGCGTCCATGATCTCCCTGGCTGGCGCCGTCGGGCATCTCACGAACGAGGCCAGCAAGACGGCCGCGATCGAGCAGCTGAAGGATGCGATCCAGCGATCGACCGGCGCGGCGGTCAACTTCGCCACCGGCTTTGTGGACTTGGGCGACAAGGTCAAAGACTTCTCCGACGCCAAACTCAAAGGGCTCCATCAGGGCCTGCTAGCCACGATCGAATCGGGCACCCTCTCGGGTAACGTGCTCAAGCAGATCGGCGTGGCGACCGCGATCGTGAATGCCGAAATCGTCAAGCGCGGCACCAGGCCGCTGGTGCCGCCGGTCGACCCGAAAGTGGCCGAGGGGTTGCGCGGCGTGACCGCGGGGCTCTTGGCCACAGGCACCGCCGGCGATAGCGCGGCGAAGCAGATCGCGGCGTCCCGGAAGACACTCTTCGAGCTGGAGAAGGAATGGACTGGAGCCACGATCACCCTCGCCACCGCACAAGCGCAAGCGATCGAGGCTATTGAAGTTGTGTTCGGCGACAAGATCGCTGGACTCAAGGGCAAAGATCGGGACCGCGCGCTGGCGATTCTGGCGGAGACGAAGGCCCGGAGTGTCGCGGCGTGGCAGTCGATCGCCGATGTCATCGGGGACGCGGTCGAGCCCCGCATGAAGACCACCGAGACCACCGTGGCAAAGCTCTCGGCCGCGCATACTGATCTCAACGTGCAGGTGGCGAACAGCACCATCCGGTATGGGGCGCTGTCCGTGGCGGAGCAGGAGGCGATCGAGAAACAACAGGCCCACCGCGAGGCCATCAGAAAGACCAGCGAGGAATTTGCGGGCGCCATCGAGCTCGTCGTGGCCTTCGGCAAGGCGTCTGACGCGTGGTCGCCGGAACTGGACACGTTTGCGACGAGCATCGCCCATATCGGCGAAGGGATTGGGCGGATCGCGGCCGGGGACATTCTCGGGGGGATTACCGCGGGCATCGGCGGGGTCAAGTCGATTGCCGATCTGTTTACTGGCGAATCCGAAAGCAGCAAGCGGACGCGCCGGGCGCTGGAGGATACGCAGCGCACGCTGGAGCGGCATCGCACCACCCTTGGCGACCTGATCGAAATCTCTGCCCCGGGCAAGAAGGTGGCGGACATCGAGAGCATCCTGGGCAACATCCTCAAGAACCCGCCCACCGAAACGCGGCCCCGCGGGAATGGGGCCTTTGTCGGTCAGCTCAAGCGCGATCTGCTCAAGGCGGGCATTACGTGGGAGGAGTTCCTCAGTATCGTCAAACAGTCGGGCGTGGACCTGCTGGACCAAAATGATCCGGGGTTCATCGACCAGATTCGGAAGGGCTTCCAGAACATCGGCAGCCTGGATGCCGGGTTCCCCAACACCTTCGCCGGGCAATTGGACCGCATCAAGGGCTCCTGGAGCGTGACCGGAGCGAATGCCTCCCAGAAGTTCCAGGACATCATGGACCTGGTCAACGGTCCCCTCGGGAGCCCGGCGATCAAGGCCGCCTTCGAGGGGATCGACTGGAGTACCCCCGAGGGGCGCGGGAAGGGCATCACCAAGCTTGACGAGCTGTTCAACGTGCCGCCGGACAAGGCTGGTCTGGGCCAGCTCAACCTCTCGGAGTTCCGCGACATCATCCAGATGATTGCGGACCTCATTCGCAGCGTGGGGGAAGTCACCGCTGCAGCGGACCAAAAGGCTGCCGATGACGCGAAGGCTGCTGCCGAGTTACAAGCGAAGATCCGCGATCAGCAGCTAAAGGTATTTGATGCTCAACTCAAATTAGAT
>JBGPJS010000178.1:0-7600 GCA_041485505.1 Gemmatimonadota bacterium
AGCAATCACGAAAACACGAAGATACGAGAGCAGGAACCCCTCCCCACCCAGTCGTAGGGAACGAACTGCGATCCCGCGTTCGTGTTTTCGTCCTTTCGTGATTTCGGGTTTGCTGTAAGGGCTCACCGCACCGGGTGCCGCAGGATGGTCCGCAGCTTCTCCGGCGCCACCCGCCGTGGATCCGAAAGATAGATCTCATGGTGCAGCCCATGAAACGAAAGCCCCTGCCCCGCCGCGAACTCCCGCATCTGGTCGATGGTCGGCCGCTCCTCGGTGTAGCGGCCCACATGCAGCATCTGCACCGAGGGTCCCTCGTTGAGGGTCTCCAGATGCACCTCGCCTACCTCGCCCGGCTTTTCCTTCGCCAGCAGATCGGAGATCGTCATCTTGCGTTGGGTGTCGGTAATGAAGTCGGGAGTACGGATCAGGAGCTTCCAGTTCCATTGGGCCGGCGGCTCGGTCATCATGTCGGTGACTCCGGGGCTGCCCCACCACAGCCCTTCCAGCTTGCAGACCTTGTAGTCCCGCCCCGCCTTCTTGCTGGCCATCTTGAGGGCGAACGCCATGGCGTAGAGCGCGCCCATCTTGGTAGCGAAGTGCGTGCCGGCCGGATCACCGCGCCCCGCGATGCTGAGATACCGGACCGGGCCGATCGGGAACAGCATCGGTTTCCTGGGCGCGGCGTACTCGGCCTTGTGGAGCGCGTAGAGATCGAGACTAGCGGTCACATTACCAGCCCCATCACGTTGTCCTTCACAAGCCTAAGGTCAGGGACAGTTCCCGTTCACATGGCACAACTGTAACACGCGGAGGCATAGAGGACACGGAGTAGACGGAGGAATGTCTTGCCTTTCCCCAACCGCCTCCGGGCGGGAATTCATGCTACGAGACACTTGATCAAGTAGTTCTCGGCCCTCCGTGCCTCCGTGTTGCGCTGTTAGGAAGTGCGGAAGGTACGCCGAATTCCGCCGCCCCGCGAGTGAGCGTCCCAGCGCCCCTCAGACCTCGTCCCCGGGCGGCTGGGCCGTCCCCTCCGCCGCGTACCCGGGACGTCCCATCGCCGCATAGGTGAGCTTCTTCCCTAGCTCCACCCCAGGCTGATCGAACGGATTGACCCCATACCAGACTCCGGCGTAGCCGGTGGCCAGCTGGAAGAACATGATCGCCTCGCCCAGGCTCTCGGCCGTGAGATCCGCCAGGCGCAAGGTGCAGTTCATCCGTCCCATCCGCGAAAGTGCCGCCGCCGTGGCCTCGTACTCGGCGTTGAGCAATTCGCCCAAGGTGTGGCCCGGCAGATACCCGAGGTCCGGCGGAAGATCGGCTCCTCCGGGGATCGTCACATCCTCGCCGAGATTCTCCACCACCATGAAAGTGACGACCTTGTCGTAAGGGCCCTCCATGAAGAGTTGGACCTGGCTGTGCTGGTCGGTGGGGCCCACCGCGCCGACCGGTGTCGGTCCGACATGCACCGGATTGCCGCGGCGGTCCACCGCCTTGCCCAGGCTTTCCGCCCAGAGCTGCCGGTACCACTCGGCGAATTCCTTGAGGCGATCGGTGTACGGCATCAGGACGTGGATGCGCGCACCGAGTGCGGTGTCCGCGGCCCAATGGAGCGCGGCGTAGAGCGCGGCCGGGTTTTTGAGCAGGTCCTCCGCCTCCGCCCGGACCAGGGCCTGCCGCGCCCCCGCGAGCAGCGCCGAAATATCGATGCCGACCAGCGCTGCGGGCAGCAGCCCCACCGGCGAGAGTACGCTGAACCGTCCCCCGACCTCGGGCGGCACCTCGAGGGTGGCGATCCCCTCGCGTGTGGCCATCTCCCGGAGCGCCCCACGGGCCGGATCGGTGGTGAAGACCAGGTGCCGGCCGGCGGCGGGCCCCAGCGCGGCTTCCAGCCAGGCGCGCACCACGAGGTACTGCGCCATGGTCTCCGCGGTACCGCCGGACTTGCTGATAACGTTGACGAGGACCCTCCGGGGATCGATCCGACGGAGCGCGGCCGCGACGCTGGTCGGGTCCACGTTGTCGAGCACGGTGAGGCGAGGGAAGAAGTCACGGCCCTCATCGTCCAGTTCGTTCCAGGCGGGACGGCGGAGAGCATTGAGCAGGGCTCGGGCACCGAGCGCGGAACCGCCGATGCCGAGGACCAGCACGTGGTCGTGGGCCTGACCGAGGCCACCCGCAAAACCGGCGATGTTCTTCACGGCAGAGGCCTGATCGCCCAGCCCCAGGAAGCCGTACTCCCCGGCGGCTCGGCGCTGCCGGACCTCCGACTGCACCACGGAAAAGTGGCGGACCAGTTCAGTCAGCCGCGCTCGGGGCAGGCCGTGTTCGGCGTCGAGGCGGTCCTGCAGCATGCGGCCATAGCTCAACTTCATCCCTCCACCTCCACCGCCAGCCCATCGTGAGCGGGAAAGACGCCGGCCGGCAACTGGGCCGCCAGCTCGGCGTGGCCGGTCTCGTGCGTCAGGTGGGTGAGATAGGTTCGCTCGGCACCGAGCACCCGGGCGGTCTCCACTGCCTCCCCGATGCTCATATGGGTCGGGTGCGGGCGCCACCAGAGCGCGTTGAGCACCAGAACCTTGAGGCCGCGCAGCTGGGCCTGCGCCTCCTCGCCCACCGCCTTCACATCGGTCACGTAGGCCAGATTGCCGAACCGGTAACCGAAGACCCGCAGGTGGCCGTGCTGAAAGGCGAGCGGGAACACCTCGACCCCGGCGATCGTCAGCGGTTGTCCCGGGGTCACCGGGTGCAGCTCCAGCTGCGGCTTCGAGGTCCCCTCGTAAGGCCGGATGTTGTCGTCGAAGATGTAAGGGAAGCCCTGGCGCAATCGCTCCAGCGTCTCCGCGGGCCCGTAACACGGCAGCGGCCGGTGCTGGCGGACCGAGAAGATCCGGAGATCGTCCACGCCGTTGGTATGGTCGGCGTGTTCGTGGGTGTAGAGCACGGCGTCCACCCGCGCCAGGCCGGCCCGCACCAGCTGGAGCCGGAGCTCGGGGGGGGTGTCGATCAGGATGGTGCTGTCGCCGGACTGAACCACCGCCCCGCTCCGGGTGCGCTGGTCGCGCGGATCGGTGGAGCGGCAAACCGCGCAGGTGCAGCCGATCTGAGGGACCCCGAAGGAGGTGCCGGTGCCGAGGAAGGTGAGGCGCATGGGAGCCCTTAGCCGTTAGCCCTTAGCCATTGGCATGAGCGCTTCCTTCCGGTTTCTTGCCTTTGTCATTCGATGACGACTCGGGTATTCCTGAAGACCAACGGCTAACGACTCAACGGCCAATGGCTAACGGCTAACGGCCAACTCACACCGCCTCAATCTTCAACAAATTCGTCGTCCCCGGCACATCGAACGGCACCCCCGCCGTCACCACCACCCGTTCTCCCGGCTCGGCCAGGCGGCGCTCCAGAATCTGCTGCCGCGCGTTGCCCAGCATGGAGTCGTAGTTGGTCTCGTGGGTCGTGAGCGCGGGAATTACCCCCCACACCAGGGACAGCTGACGAAAGGTCTCGGGCTCGGGAGTCGAGGCGAAGATCGGCACGGTGGGGCGGTAGGTCGCCACCTTGCGCGCGGTGAAGCCGCTGCTGGTGAAGCAAACAATGAGCGGCACGTGGAGCAGCTCGGCGGCGGCGCAGACCGCGACCCCGATGGCGTCCTCGGTGCGTGCCGGCGTATCCTGTCCCGGACGGAGATGCTGGCTGGACACGACATCCGAGGTCTTGCGGCCCATGGCGGCGTCGAAGGTGGGGCTGCGGCCCTGACGGTGGGTTTCCATCTCGCGGGCGATCCGGTCCATCGCCTTCACCGCCTCGATCGGCCACTTCCCCACCGCGGTCTCGGCGGAGAGCATGACGGCGTCGGTCCCGTCCAGGATTGCGTTAGCCACATCCGAGGTCTCGGCCCGGGTCGGAAGCGGATTGTTGACCATCGACTCCAGCATCTGAGTGGCGGTGATCACCGGCTTCCCGTGCAGGTTGGCCTCGTGGATCATCCGCTTCTGCACCAGCGGGACCTCCTCGAAGGGCAACTCGACTCCGAGGTCGCCCCGGGCTACCATGATCGCGTCGGCGGATTCGAGGATGGCGCAGAGGTTCTTGAGAGCCGTGTCCTTCTCGATCTTGGCGATCAGCTTGATCCCCTTGGGCACCAGGCGCCGGAGCCCGTCCACGTCCTCCGCCCGGCGCACGAACGAGAGCGCGATGTAGTCCACCCCGAGGGCGATCGCCTGGACCACGTCCTCCCGGTCCTTCTCGGTCAGCGCCGGCGCGCTTACATCGATGCCGGGGAGATTCATCCCCTTGTGCGACCTGAGTTGCCCACCATAGTGCACCACGCCGTGCACCCGGTCACCCTTCACGGCGCGCACTTCGACGGAGAGGAGACCATCGTCCATCAACACCCGGGCGCCGACGTGGACATCTTTGGCGAGGTCGGCGTAGGTGGTGGGAATTTCGCCCGCCTCGGCGGATTCCTCGGGCGCAAACACCACCGCCTGCCCCGGCTCCAGCATGAGCGGAACCGGGAGATCGCCGACCCGGATGCGGGGTCCCTGCAAATCGAGAAGGATCGCGGTCGACTCCTGACGTCCCGCGAGCACCTGCTTCAGGATCTTGACCCAGCTCTCCCGGATCTCGGGAGTCCCATGGGAGGAATTGATTCGCACCACGTTCACGCCGGCATCGAGGAGTGCCGTCATCTGATCCGGCTCGGCCCATGCGGGGCCGAGGGTGGCGACGATCTTGGTGCGGCGGGTGGCAGCGGCGGTCACGAGGCTCCTTGGAGTACTGTCGCGCCCTCATTCTAATCCCGTGCGCGGCGGGGGCCTAGAAGGGGGTAAGAGGCCTACCGCTGAAACACCACCTCACCTCCCACCACCGTCAGCAGCACCCGCGCCACCCGGAACGCCTCCCCCACATTGCGCTCGACCGCGGGATCCACCTCCCACGCCACCAGGTCGGCGTCGAATCCCGGCCCCAGTGTACCGCGGCGCCCGGAAAGCCCGGCGGCCCAGGCGGCACCCGCAGTGTAGGCTGAGACCGCTTCCTCAAAGCCGATCTTCTCATTGGGATACCATCCGTCACCCGGCGGACCCGCCGGGCCGGTGCGCGCCAGCGCCGCGAACACCCCCTCGCGCGGGTCGATCGAGGCCACCGGTACGTCACTCCCGAAGACCATCGGCGTGCCGCGCTCGAGCAGGCTCCGGAAGGCATACGCCCCTCGACCGCGGGCGCCCCACTGCCGGTCAGCGAGTGGAATGTCGGTGAGGAGATGGGCCGGCTGCATTGAGACCACGATTCCGGCCTTAGCCGCCCGGTTGAGGTCATCGGAGTGCACGCACTGGAAGTGCTCGATCCGGTGGGGAATCGCAGCCCGGGGAAGCTCCGTCATCAGGTCCAGCGCCCGCCGGACCGCCGCGTCCCCGATGGCGTGCACCGTACAGGCAAGGCCGGCCCCGGCCGCCATCTCCATGGCGCGGCGCGCCTCCGCCTCGGAGGTGATCGGCATTCCCCGGTCCCGCCCGTCCTCGTAGGGATCCAGCATCCAGGCGGTGCGGCTCCCCAGGGTGCCGTCGAGGAACAGCTTCACCCCACCCAGCGCCAGCCACTCGGTGCCCGAGCCGCTCCGGACCCCGTGGCTGATCAGGTCGCCCAGCTTCTCAACCGGAGGATGGAAAAGCGTCCGGAGCCGGAGATTCCCAGCCGACTCGAGCCGGCGAAAGGAGGCCAGCGCATCCGTCCCCTCGACGTTGTGGATGCCAGTGATTCCCAGCCGGTGGGCTTCCGCTTGAGCCTCGCGAAGGGCGTCCAGTCGGTAATGCACCGGGGGCACCGGAAGGAACGGCCAGACCAGTTCGACCGCCCGTTCCAAGAGGAGACCGGTCGGCTCCCCGGCGCCGTCCCGAACGACTCGACCCCCGTAGGGGTCGGCGGTCCGGCGATCGATCCCCACGGCGGCAAGTGCAGGACTATTGAGCCAGGCGGCATGGACATCGAGGGAGTCGAGAAACACCGGGACGGTCTGGACCGCGTCGAGAGTTTGGCGATCCGGAGGGTCGTCCCACCGGTTGGCATCCCACCCGTGTCCGATGACCCACCCCTGAAAAGGGCGGGCGAGGGCCACCCGATCCACCGCCTCCTGCCGACTCGCGGACCCTGCCAGCTGGACTCGGCGGCGACCCAAGGCCCAGGAGAGGAAGTGGGTATGCCCGTCCACGAAGCCGGGCGTGATCAACGCCGAGGGCAGATCGTAGCGGGGTACCCGACTCGGGACCTTACGCTCCAGCTGCGCCGCCGGCCCCACTTCCCGGACTCGCCCGCCATGCCACCAGATGGAATCACCGGATAGGCCGGGCGCCAAGCCTAGGATCCGGCGGGTCCGAAGGAAGCCGCTGTTCTCGAAGAGGGAGTGGGCCACGCCCGAAAATAGGGGTCGAAACTGATCCGAGCCATGGACAAGGTGGAGGGTGGAAACTGGCCTTCCTGCGGGCCCTTTCGAGAGGGAGAGTTGAGCAATCAGAGCGAAGTCGGCACTATCCCAACAGATGTTCAAAGCCGATTTTTCAACATGTGAGGTTGTGGATGGCGTCGAAATCACCTCAGAACCGCAACAGCCATAGACAACTAGAGACGGGGCTGCTTTTCCACATTAATCCAACACCGTAAACATATGATCCACATCACTTAGGTTGGCATGTCACATGTGGATAATCATGAAAGCGACAGTGTCGCTTGGCCTAGAATAGGGATGCATGAGTCCTGCATAACCGCCGCGTCACCCGTCCAACTCTCAGGAATTGCACCGACTTTCCACTTCTTCTTCCTTGTCAGTGGGGCTGTCGCCTGAGCCAAGGCCAGAGCGCCCACAGGAACAGAGGCGCGAATATCAGCAGCTCGGCCCCCACCACCCACACGCCCGCCGGGGTGAGAAAGTCCGAGAGCTGAATGACCGAGGGAATTGGCCGCCAGAAGAAGCGATAGTACGAGTCCGAGAAGGGCCAGAGGATGGCGACCTTTCCGCCGGCGTTCAGCATGTCGAGGAGCGAGTGACTGGTGACGAGAAGGACTGCCTGGACCGTCGTCAGGACCAGGGGGAGCCCTCGACGGCGACCCACCAGCCCAGCTAGGGCGCCGATGGCCACAGCCGCCACCAGCGAATGCAGGGCCCCCCGGTGGGCGTAGATCGACTCATAGGGAATTCCGAGCGGCCCGCCCAGGAGGTCCAAGTCCGGCGCCGCCGAGAGGACCGAACACCAGAACATGGCCCGGGCCGCCCCTGCCCCGTTCCGGGAATAGAAGCGTCCCGCCGCCATTCCGACCGCAATATGACCGATGGTGGGCAAGGTGGTAGTGAGGATTCAGGAGTCAGGAGTGAGGAGTCGGGGTCTGGTAGGGGTCTTAGAACGGGGCCACGTGATGCCGCCGGCCCGATAGAAGACTGCTCCAAATGCCAGGTAGGAGAGTGGGTTCATGGCTGGGAGGAACCATTCCAGGCGGTCGATGGCTTTCCCCGATTCCTGAATCCCGAATCCCGAATCCTCACCTCGCAAACGTCATCTCCCCACTCCCCCCGATATACATAGGCCCGACCATCCGGATCGGGGAGGCCTGC
>JBGPJS010000179.1:0-7578 GCA_041485505.1 Gemmatimonadota bacterium
GAGGACGGCGTGCAAGCCGAGGGACACGGCCATCTGGCCTGCGTTCTTCTTTTTCTTCGGCCTGGATTCGATCAGGTTATCAAACACTCGTCCACCTCCGACAAGCTCAGGTGAATCAAGCTATCAGCCCCGACTTAACGGGGCTCGGCTCGAACATGACAAATCGATGACAGCTTGATTACCTCTGGCCGCGGAGAACCCAGCCGCGGGGCATGAGGCAGTGAGGGACGCACGATCAGTCGCCGGGCGCACATTGCCGCAAGCCACCCGAGGGCACCGAGGCACTCGGGGTTTTCAACGCAGGGGCGGTAATATAGGGGTGGAGCAAGCCCGCGCTAGGGTACCGCTCGAGGCCCCTTCGAGACCAGCCCGATCAAGATGCAGCCCGCTACGGTTGGCGATGCCCCTCGCCTGCAGCAAGGTAGGTTCGATCCGGCGAGACCTCGAGGAAACGCAGCTTGATGGATCGATCGGCAGATCATCCCCAATCTCTCTAAGCCGATCAACATGGGATCACTTCGAGACGAGGTGCTGCCACCTCAGCAGGAAAGGTTACCGGAGGTCGCGGGACCGATCACAGGAGGGTGACGAGAGGTTGGGAAAGCGACTTGATTTCAGTCGGTGCGAGCCTGCCCGTCGAGACCAACCAGTCCACCCAGGCTGCCGGGGCCGCTCGGTCTCACCCGCGGCAGGGTGACGGTAAACACCGTGCCCCGCCCGAGCCTGCTCTGGACCGTGATCGTACCCCCATGAGCCTCCGCGATCCACTTGGTGATCGCGAGGCCCAGACCGGTGCCCGGCCGGTCCCCGGTCCGGGCCCGAGCAATGTCGGCCCGGAAGAAACGATCGAAGATATTGGGCAGATCGGCGGGCGCGATTCCGATCCCCGAGTCGCCGATGATCAGGGCGACCGTGTCTCCCTGATCCACCAGGGCGAGGCTCACCTTGCCACCGTTCGGCGTGTACTTGATCGCGTTGGTGATGAGGTTGAGCAGCAACTGGCGGATCCGGCTCCGGTCCACCGCGAGAGTCACCGGCGTCGGGGGGAGCTCGGTGCGAACGGTGATCGCGGGTTCTTCACCGAGGATGCCGGCAGTCTCGGCCGCCTCGGCGACCAGATCCCGCAGATCGCAGTCCTCGACGGCCAGACTGGCACTCCCCTCGTCCGCCCGCGCGAGGGTCAAGAGGTTGTCGACCATCTCCGCCATCTGATTGATCTGCTCGAGAGTCTCGTCCAGCGCCTGGAGCGCCTCCGGCGGCGCCCCAGGATGGGTTAGGGCGCGCTCGACACCCGCGCGGAGGACCATGAGCGGTGTCTTCAATTCATGACTCGCGTCTGCGGTAAACCGCCGCAGGCTGGTGAAGCTGTCCTCCAATCGTTCGAGCATCCGATTCACGGTCTGAGCCAGACGGACCAGTTCCTCCCCGGAACGCGGCACCACCACTCGGTGGTGCAGGCTGCGGCCGTCCGTTATGGCCTCGACCTCATCCATGATCCCCGCGATGGGCCGAAGCGCGGTCCCAGCAAGCCAGTAGCCGATGCCGAGGGCGCCGAGCAGGATGAGCGGCGCGATCACCAGCATGGAGCGTAGGAGGTAGGTCGGTTCGAGGGTCTGGACCCGCACCGGAATCGCGAGGACCAGTCCGGCGATATCCGGACCGGCTTGGCCGACCGGGAGGGCCAGGTAGCGTACCCGCCCAATGACGGGATCGAGTTCCAGGGTGCCGGAGGGGATGACGTCGGGAAGCGGGCGAAGCAGCGCCGCCAGCTTCTGACTCGAGTAGTAGTCGAGCCGACTGGCACTTTCGTTCAAAAAGATGATCTCGTGCCGGGGACCGACGACGACCAGCGGGTAGGGCACTCCTTCGAGGCGGCTGCCGACGCTGGGGGCGAGGGGGGAATGGACCGAATCGCTGCTGGTGATCCGCCCCAGCACGCGAAATGACTCGCTGAGGGAACGGACGACGTAGCCACTCTCGGCGGCGAGGCGCTGGTCGAGCTCCTGATCGCCGGGATGCCGCCGGTCCAGGACCAGGGCCGTGGCGAACGCCAGCATCGAGCCCACCAGCGCGATGCTGTACCAGATAGTGAGACGGCGGCGAATGCTGGCCATTTTCCCCCGACAGCGTGAACACTAAGCAGTGAGCAGACCCAACCGCTCACCCCCGGCGGGGCGGGTCACGACGGGGCGGCGGGGGAGGGCCCGCTGACTGTTAACGCTCACGCTTTGACGACGTACCCCACCCCACGGACGGTATGGATCAGTTTCGGGCTTCGGCCTGAGTCCACCTTCTTCCGCAGCCGGTTGATCACGACGTCGACAATGTTGGTGCCGGGATCGAAGTGGTAGTCCCAGGCATACTCGGTGATGAGCGTGCGGGACATGACGCGCCCGGGGTGGCGCATCAGGTACTCGAGCACCGAATATTCCTTGGGGGTGAGGTCGATCCCATGGGCGCCCCGGGTGACCTCCCGGGTGCCGGTGTCGAGCTGAAGGTCCGCGATCCGGAGCACCGGCGGGGCGACGAGCTTGGGTCGCCGGCCCAGGGCCTCAACCCGCGCCAGCAGCTCCTCGAACGCGAATGGTTTGGTGACGTAGTCGTCGGCGCCGGCCCGGAGCGCCTGGACCTTGAAGTCCACCGAATCCTGGGCGGTGAGCACGAGGATCGGCAGGGTCCCGCCCCGGTCCCGGAGGGTCCGCACGATCTCCAGTCCGGTCATGCCAGGCAACCGCAGATCGAGAATCAGCAAATCATGGTGCCCGCCGGAGGCGAGGCGAAGGCCTTCCAGGCCGTCGTCCACCAGGTCGGCCTGATACTGATGCTCCTCCAGTCCGCGCTTGACGTACTGGCCGACGGTGTGGTCGTCTTCCACCACGAGGATCTTCAAGTGGTGAAGGCTCCCCCCGCAGGCTGCCAGTTTCCAGCGACCAGCCTCCAGCGAAAACGAATCCGGCCGGTGGCTGGCGGCCGGCGGTCGGCCGCTTCGCGCTCAGCTCCCATGATACACCGGCAGAAACATCCGGAACACGGAGCCCCGCTGCGGCTGGCTGTCCACCTCGATCCGACCCCGATGCCCTTCGACAATGCCGTAACAGACCGAGAGGCCCAACCCGGTACCACGACCCGGCGGTTTGGTGGTGTAGAAGGGCTCAAAAATCCGGGCCAGTTCGGAGCGGGTCATCCCGACGCCGGTGTCCTGGATTTCGGCGATGACCTCATCGGGTCGGAAGGGGTTGGCCAAGGTCCGCACGGTAAGCTCTCCCCCCTGCTCCATGGCGTCCACCGCATTGAGCATGAGCGCCATGAAGACCTGGATCATCTGTTCCGCATTGGCCTGGATGGGTGGAAGGTCGGCCGCCAGCTCCCGATGGACCGTGAGGCGCTTGAAGCGCTGATGGTGTTTGAGGAGGTAGAGGGTATCCTCGACCAGGGTGCTCAGATCCACCACTCGCTTCTGGGCGCCTTTGGGACGACTGAAGTCGAGCAGGCCATCGACGATATTGGTGCAGCGCTGGACTTCCTTGTCGATGATGTCCAGGTACTCGCGCACCGTGCTCGGCACGTCGATGGGCAGCTCTTCCAGCCGGAGGCCGATCGCGGCGACGCAGGCGCCGATGGTGGCCAGTGGATTGTTGATTTCGTGCATGACTCCGGCGGCCAGCTGGCCGATCGCCGCAAGTTTTTCGCTTTGCATGATCTGGGTCTGGACCGTGTGCGACTCGGTCACGTCTTCTCCGATGGTGATGACATGCGTGATATGGTCGCCATCCTGGCGCATGGGGATCTTGGTGATACGAAAGTGCTTGGTCTCGCTGCCGGCGGGCACCTCAAGTTCCATCTGTTGAATGGCCCCGGTCTCGAAGACGTGATCGAACTCGGCCTTGAGCTGGGGGGCGGACTGGCGGGTGAGGACCTCGAAGACCGGACGTCCCACCACCTCATCCCGGCGCAGCCCCTGGGTCCCGGTCTCCCGTTTGCGGTTCCAGATTTGGATGCGGTAGTCGCGATCGACCACGTACAGCCCGACCGGCAGGCAGTCCACCACGAGGGTAATGAAACGACGCTGCTCCTCGATTTCCCGCGACCGGAGGGCGACCTCGTAGGCCAGATCTTCCGACAACTCGATGGAGGCGATGAACGGTGCGAGAATATCGGCGGTGACCTGCAGCGTTTCTGTGCCCGCCGTCACGTTGGTGCCCTGGCCTGGGCGCACGTCAAGCAGGCCGAGCCGCTCACCTTCGTGCAGCAACGACAGCCGGATGGTGCCGGGAAGTGCCTCGGGCACCTGCGCGAGCGACGCACAGGTCATTGGCCCGTTCTCCGGGGGCGGGGCCGAGATGGCGCGGAGCCGCGTCAGATTGGCCTCGCGGAGCCATACCGCCACCGATTCGGCGCCGAGGCCCGCGCGCAGAGTCTCGGCAACGATGGCGAGCGTCTTGTCCGCCGCCAACCCCGAGTTGAGCAGGTGGGCGATCGCGCCGACGAGGGAAAGCGGTGTGGAAGGCGTGGTGGTCTGAGTCATTGGCAGTGGTCAGCGGCCGGCGGCCAGCCGCCAGCCAAGCCTGCTCGGCTTGAACCGTGCAGTCGTCGACGTGCCTAGGTCTTCAAGCGGCTTGCGGTTTGGCATTGAGAGACACCTCGCGCGGAACTGGTCACCCTCCGCCGGAAGCTGGCTGCTGGAGGCCGGCAGCGGCTACTCACTTGAACCCGCTCAGCTGCACGCCCTTGATGAAATAGCGCTGTCCGACCAGAAACACCAGCAGGAGGGGAAGGACGGCGGTGACCGCCGCGGCCATCTGGTACGGCCAGTTGGTGTAGTAGAAGCCGTGGAATGACGCCACACCAACCTCGACGGTGCGCATTTCCAGAGCCCGGGTCGCGACCAGCGGCCAGAGGTAACTCTTCCAGGCGTCAACGAACGCAAACAGGGCCAGAGTCGCCAGCGCCGGGCGCACGGTGGGCAGTGCCACATGCCAGAAGATGGCCCATTCCCCGGCCCCGTCCAGCCGGGCGGCATCCTCCAGCTCCCGCGGCAAGCCGAGGAACGCCTGCCGGAGGAGAAAGATCCCCCAGACCGACACCAGCTCGGTGGCGGCGAGGCCGCGGAGAGTGTCCACCCAACCCAGTGCGTTGATGAGCAGGAAGCGGGGAATCAGGATCACGATCGCCGGGACCATCAGGACGCCGAGGATCACGCCGAAGAGTCGATCTCGGCCCGGGAACCGGAGTCGTGCAAAGGCGTAGCCGGCAGTAGCAGCGGTCGCGACCTGCCCGGCGACCACGATCCCCGCGAACAGAAACGAGGTAGTGAAGAAGCGCTGAAACGGCAGCGCGGTCAGGGCCCGGGGGTAGTTGGACCATTGAGGAACCGCCGGCAGCAACCCGGGCGGATACCGAAACACCTCGAACTCGTCCATGAGCGAAGTCGAGAGCATGACCAGGAACGGCGCCAGCATCGTGGCGGCCAGCAGCAGCATCAGGCCCCAGCCCAGCGCGCGCTTCAGTCGAGATCGCATTCCAATTCGCCTTTCTCTGTGCCCTCCGTGCCTCTGGGTTTCATCATGTTTGCAGCTCCACCCCAATAGGCCTTTTTTATACGATCTCCACCCGTTTGCCCAGCCAGCGGAACTGCAGCCAGGTGAGTGCGATCAGGATCAGCAGCAGCAGGAGACTCATGGCACTGGCGGTGCCGAAACGGAGGAATTCCCAGGCCTCCTGATAGGTGCGGAAAACCAGCGCATCGGTCGCATAAAGCGGTCCCCCGTCCGTCATCACGGAGATGTAGGTGAAGACCTGGAACGAATTGATCGTTCCCGTGACCAGCACGAACAGCACGGTGGGCCGGAGCAGCGGCCAGGTGACCCAACGGAAGCGTTGCCAGGCTCCGGCACCGTCCACCCGCGCAGCGTCGTGGTAGACCTCCGGAATGGCCTGAAGGCCGCCAAGGAAGAGCACCATCTGGTACCCGATCTGTACCCAGGCCGACATGATCATCACCGCACCGAGAGCGGTGCGGGGATCGCCCAGCCAGTCGGGGCCGGTCACCCCCAGGAGACGGAGCCCCGCGTTGATGAGCCCGAACTCAGGCTGATACAGCCACTGCCACACCAGCGCGACGGCGACGACGGATGCCACGAACGGCAGGAAGAGAATCGTCCGCAGGACCCGGACCCGCACCCCGCTCCGGTCGAGTGCCACCGCCGCGGCGAGTGCCAGCGCCATGGCGACGGGAACGTAGAGGGAATAGACCACCGTGACCTGGAGTGAATGCCAGAACCGGGAATCGCCGAGCACTTGAACGAAGTTCGCCGGCCCCACAAACGGCCGGTCCGGTTCGATCAGACCCCAACGGTGAAACGCCAGGTACACGGCGAAACCGACCGGCGCGAAGGAGCAGATAGCAAGGTGCGCCAGCGCGGGCCCGACGAAACTCCAGGCCCCCAAGGTCTCACGAAACTGCCGGGGGTTCTCCTGGGCTGGACCGGCCCAGACTGCGAAGCCAAGGCCGAGCCCGATGGAGAGCCACCACCCGAGTAACGCGCCGGCCAGACCATCCAGCCGCGCTTCACCCGGGAGAGTGCTGATCTCGAGGCCGGTCCCCCCCCGGAGTCCGGCGATGACCACCGCTTGGCGTTGGCCTCCCTCGACCCGGCGGAGGACCTCATCCCGGGGCGCGCCCGCCGCCTCGAGCCGGCGCAGGTGCCAACCGCTGACGATTCGCGAGAGTCGGTTTTCCCGTGAGCCCGGGGCACTGGCGGCCAGCTCGACCAGGTGGCGGGCAGCGAGGAGCATGGTGTCGGTTGCCCGGTGCGCGACAGCTGACGCGCCGATCCACAGTCTCAGGGCCAGCACCAGCGCGGCGCCCGCCGCCAGCATCCAGCCAAGGCGCCGGCGGACCTTTCTCTCCCGGGGACGGGCCAGGTGAACCGTGAGCGCAATCCCGATGGCCGCCACCAGCGCGATGGCCAGCGCGGCCGCATCCGGGTGGGAGGGAGGGACCGCGCCCCAGACCGCGACCCACCCGGTGCCGGCCCATAGATCGGGATCGAGCAGCGGCACTATGGAAACCCGGCCCACTCCCGACCGGTCCACCGCAACCTGGTCTTCGCCCTCGACCAGCCGACTCGCTGTCGCCGGATCAAGCCGGCCGAGGCGGATACGGTCGGGCAGCAGCGGCTCGGTGCCCCAGGCCACCTGAAGCCCTCCGTGCCAGAACGACGCTCCGGCCAGCGCACTCGTCTCGGAGAGCAGGCGGGCCGGATCATATCGCCCGGCGGCGTCGCTGGGGATCGAGAGGGAGAGATAGCCCGCCACGGCGCGCGCAATCGCGGCATCCGCCTCGACCCGCGCCGACACCCTGGCGTGCTGGGCCGAAACCAGCATACCGGCGAGTGAAAGGGCCGCCATCCCACCACCGGCGATCGCGGGCCACCGGACCCAGCGGCGGTCGGCCTTCATCGCTCAGTCTCGGCGAGGATGGCGTCGATGTCCCGGGCCGCCGAGTGGAGCGCTACTTCGAGATCGCGTCCGTCGAGGAGGACCTCGTCGATCAGCTGCGGCAGCCGGTTCTCCACC
>JBGPJS010000180.1:0-7576 GCA_041485505.1 Gemmatimonadota bacterium
ACAAGGAGATCAGCGAAGTGGTGGACGTGCCCGTTGGCACGATCATGTCGCGGCTCTCGCGCGCGCGCGAGCGCCTCCAGAAGGCGCTGATCGCTGGAGATAGGGAGCGTTGATATGACCCACCCGGACGTGGAGGCGCAGGTCGACGCGTACCTCGACGGCGAGCTCGCCGCGATCGATGCGGTCGAACTCGAGACGCACCTCGCCGGATGCGCGAGCTGCGGGCGGTTCCGCGATGACCGCCTCGCGCTGCGCACGGCGATCGCCGCCCAGATCCCCCGGTTTCAGGCCCCGGAGCCCTTGCGGGGGCGGGTGCGCGCCGCGCTGCGCCAGGCCTCCGCACCGAGTCGCGCCCGCCGCCCGGCCCCGCCTTTGGCATGGCTGGCACTGGCAGCGTCAGTCGTCGTCGTCGCGGTCGGCAGCTGGCGGCTCGCGGTGGAGCACACCACGTCGGAGATCCTGACTGACGAGGTGCTCGCGAGCCACGTGCGCTCGCTCATGCCCGGCCACCTCAGCGACGTGGTTTCATCCGACCAGCACACCGTGAAACCGTGGTTCAACGGCAAGCTCGACTTCTCGCCGCCGGTGCACGATTTCTCCGGCCGTGGCTATCCGCTGCTCGGGGGGCGGCTCGATTATCTGAACCGGCGGCCGGTGGCGGCATTGGTGTATGGCCGGCGGCAGCACCTGATAAACGTATTCCTGTGGCCCGCGGCCGGGACGGTGGGCAGCGGGGCGCCGCTGCTACGGCAGGGCTACCACCTACTCCACTGGACGACGCCAGAGTATGTCTACTGGGTCGCCTCGGATCTCGGGCTCTCGGAGTTGACCAACTTCGCGGGACTGCTCCAGCTCGGGGACTCGTCGACCGCGGCGTCGGAGCGGTGAACCGGGGCGGGCCTCGCAGATCATCGAGCAGGTCGCCAGGTAGAGTGTCCCCAGCCTCCGGCGCTGAGTAGAATCCAGACCGCGCCGCCGCCGCTGGATCTTGAGGGGGCGGACATGCAATCCCCCAATCCCCCAATCCCACAATCCCACAATCCCCCAATCCTCAGTGGGTCGGATCGATCCGCTGCCAGGTCCCCGTGGCACTTTCGTTGGGATTGAAATGCGGGTCGTCGGCCAGGATGTACTGCCCGTCCCGCGAGGCCCAGACATCGTGGTAGCCGGTCGGGAGCTGGACGTCGCGCTCCGAGTAAGGGTCCCGATAGGTCTCGACCCCGCGAATGTACTGGGTGAACGCATCCGCGGTGCGATCTTCGCTGGCCCGCCGGTTCTGCCATGCCTGCATCTGGGCGTCGCTCATCTGGTCGGTGGTCTGTGCGATATAGCGGCTCAGCTCCCCCGCATTTCGGATCGCCTGCATCTGGTTCTGAACCCAGGCCTCCCGCACCTGCAGCACCTGTCCGAACCAGCGGGGGTTGAGCCGTACCGACGCCGACACCGCCTGCAGCAGCGCCGCCTGCCGATCGAGCTGGCCCTTCTCGGCGCGGAAGCCGAACGCATGCTCCGCCCCCCAGTAGGTGACGCCCGGCATGGCCGGCACCTGAGTGTAGACGATGACGCAGTAGATGTCCTCCTCGATGGTCCTGGCACCCTCCTGGTATTCGATCCGGGTCCGCGCAGCAGCCACCTGCTTCATCGCACCCGGTTCCTGCACCGTCGGGGCCACTTGCCGAGCCAGCTCCGGTAACGGTTCGGTACGGATCACCTTGGGGGAGACCTTGCCGCGGACCTGCGGCAACAGGACCAGTCGCACGAAGTCGTCCGGTGCCAGCGGCTGCACCACGTAGGAGCCGAGGTACAGGCTCCCGGGCGGGAAGCCATAGTAACCCTGCTGGTTCCAGGTATAGGGAATGTTGGGGAAGATCTCCAAGGCTCTCACGCCCTGGGGATCGGACAACCGCATCTGGAGCAGCGCCAGGTTGCTCAGCTCCGACCGCCACACAATGCCGCCTTCCATCCGCCAGCCTTCCGGCACCAGCAGGCCGAAGGCCTCCTCGTTGTTCACCATCGGGTCGCGGATGGCCTGCATCCGGAGCCGGAGAGGAGTGGTCTGGCCCGCCAGCGGTACGGAGACTGCCGCGATGGCAACGATCAATCCGATATATCTAAAGCGGCCCATGAGCCCCTCCCGCCGGACTTCCCGGGCTTTCGATGCGGAACACTGTGCCAAGCCGAACGGTATCGCTTGGACGGTGTTCACTGGACCCCCACTCCGCCGGCCACCAGGGTGGGCACCAGGCTTGTGGTGGTCCTGCCGTCGCCGAGTTGTCCTGCCCGGTTGTTGCCCCAGCAATACGCTGCCCCACTGCTGCTGATCCCGCAGGAGTGGAACTCACCCAGCGCGAGCGCGGTGAAGCGCAGCCCGCCTGCCACCGGGGTGGGGACCAGACGAGTGGTCGTCGTACCATTGCCGAGCGCCCCGCTGCCGTTCGAGCCCCAGCACCACGCCGCGCCGCTGCTGGTGAGCGCGCAGGCATGGTAGTAGGGGCTCTCGATCGAGGTGAAGCGCAGCCCGCCGGCCACCGGAGTGGGCAGCAGACGGTCAGTCCTGGAGTCGTCGCCGAGCTGCCCTTGGCTGTTAATACCCCAGCAGTACGCCTCCCCACTGTTGGTGAGCCCGCAGGTATGGGCGTAGCCGGCCGCGAGCGCGGTGAAGCTCTGGCCACCGGTGACCGGGGTGGGGACCAATCGAAGGGTCGTCGTGCCGTCGCCGATCGCCCCGAATTCATTCAGGCCCCAGCAGTAGGTCGTGCCATCGCGGGTGAGCCCGCAGGTGTGGGTGTAGCCGGTCGTGATCGCAGAGAAGCTCAGACCGCCGGCCACCGGAGTGGGAATCAGGCGATCCGTCGTCGTGCCGTCGCCGAGCTGCCCGTAGTTGGCGCCCCAGCAGTATGCCCGCCCATCGTCGGCGAGCCCGCAGGTGTGCGAAACGCCCGCCACGAGCGCGGTGAAGCTCAGGCCGCCGACCACCGGGGTGGGCGTCAGGCGATCGGCCCGGGTGCCCGAGGTGCTGTCCCCGAGCTGTCCCGCCATGTTGGAACCCCAGCAGTATGCCGCTCCGCCGCTGCCGATCCCGCAGGCGAAGGCGTAACCGGCCGCGAGCGTGGTGAACCTCAGGCCGCCGGTCACTGGGGCGGGGAGGAGATGACCCGCCCCCAAGGTGCTGTCACCGAGCTGGCCGGAGTAGTTTTCGCCCCAGCAGTACGCCGCCCCGCCACCGGTGAGCCCGCAGGTGTGCCACAATCCGAGCGAGAGCTGGCTGTATCGTTCCGGAAGGGGCGGTCTCGGCGAATAACGCTCGACGCTGTTCAGGGCCACGGTGCCCGCACCGGGGCTGTACAGCCCGCCCGCCACGTAGAACACTCCTTCGATCACGCCCCCGGCGGTCGCATACCGAGGGGTCGTGAGCGGGGCCGCCCGTTCCCAGGCATTGGACCGCGGG
The DNA here is from genome assembly GCA_041485505.1 of Gemmatimonadota bacterium. Classification (GTDB taxonomy): domain Bacteria; phylum Gemmatimonadota; class Gemmatimonadetes; order Gemmatimonadales; family GWC2-71-9; genus JBDUEA01. The sequence goes on from JBGPJS010000180.1 coordinate 3,449, forward strand.
TCGTAGACCTCGACGACACTGCAGATGCCACCGGCGAGGGCGCAGCCCGACGATGACACGCTTCCGTTACCGCCCGCGGTGTAGATGACGCCGTTCACAACCCCCGTGGCAAAGACCGACCGTGGCGTCGGCATCGGCGCCACGCGGTGCCAGCGGTTGGTCTCCGGGTTGTAGGCATCGACTCGGTCGATGTAGCCGAGACTCGGGTTGAGTCCGCCGATGGCATAGAGGAGCCCGTTGGCCTGGGCGACGGCCACGTGAGTTCGCGGGGTCGGCAACGGCGCCACTGTCCTCCAGGTGTTGGTCAGCGGGTTGTAGGCCTCCACGGTGACAGTGGTTGTGAAGCCCTCACCGGGGACCGTCATGCCACCCACGACGTACAGGATGCCTTTCACCACGCCCACGCCGGGGTAGCAGCGCGGCGTTGGCATCGGCGCCTTGGTGCTCCAGGTATTGGTGGCCGGAGCGTAAGCCTCGAGCGTGCCGAGCGGAGGCGAATAGATCGTCGGCGCGCCACCCACGGCGTACACCATGCCGTTGACTGCACCTGCCCCCAGACATTCCCGCGCTGTCGGCATGGGAGCCTTGAGGGTCCAGGTGTTGGTCGCTGGGTTGAAGGCCTCAAGGTCGTGGAGCACCTGGGACAAGTCGCTCCCGCCGACCGCATAGAGGATCCCGTTCGCCACCGCGGTGGCATGCCTCCCTCGGCCGAGTTGCATCGGAGATACCAAGGTCCAGGAACCCTGGGCTTGGACCTCTTTGACCTGCAGATCCGGGAAGACGGGACCGGGCGGGGCGGTGGGCTGGTCGCTGCAGGCGCCGGCGACCATACTCGCGACGGCCAGCATCGAAGACCTTCGCCACTGCTGCATCATGGCGCACCTCGACGGATCTCCGGGCAGGGTGGCAGTATGACGCGGGAGAGATGATGCGGGGGTGAGAAGGGGATGAACTTCCTGACCTGGCCTTTGAGTAATCCGCTAAGGAAGCGCCGCACAAGCGGGCCGCAATTGCGTTCTGTCATTGCGAGGGCCCCGGAACCCAGGGAAAGGGGAACCGGAGAACGGGGAACGAGACCCGCCTTCAACTGGAGCGTCCCATTCCCCGTTCCCTGTTCCCCGTTCCCCAGCTTGACTCAATGTGGTACCAGGTACTATACTCATCCCGGTGCTCCTGCACTTCGTGTACCTGCCCAGCTTCGAGCGCTCTGCCAGGGGACTGCTCGACGAATCGATGCGGGACGAACTGGAGCGGGTGTTGCTCGACGACCCAGAGGCTGGGGCGACCATGGGACTGGCGGAGTACGCGGGCTCCGGGTGGCGCTGCCTGGGCAGGGGAAACGCGGCGGCGCCCGAGTCATCTACTACTATCGCACGGCCGTGGGACGGGTGTATCTGCTGTTCGCCTACGGCAAGAATGAAGCAGCCAATCTGTCGACTGCGGGGAAAGCCGTCATGCGTGCCCTGGTACGGAAGCTGGAGGAGGAGTCATGAGCCGGATCGAGAAGGGCATCATCCAAGGTCTCAAGGATGCGGTCGCCTTTGAGCGCGGCACCCGCCCGGCCCTCACTCGTACTCATGTCCGGATGGACAGCGGGACGCGGGTCATCGAAGCCCGGGGCTACCAGAGCAAACAGATCAAGCGGATCCGGAAGTACTTCAAGGTGTCCCAACCGGTGTTCGCCAAGCTGCTCAACGTGAGTGCGGAGACGGTGAAGGCGTGGGAACAGGGGAAGCGAGTGCCCGATGGCGCTGCCCTCCGGCTCCTGGAAGTCGTCGAAGATCACCCCGAGGTTTTGCTGCCCAAACTGCGGGTCTCGGCGGGAGGCTGAGCTCTCGTCTGGCCCCTGAAGGGGCCACTCGGCTGCGGGTCGCTGAAGCGACCTGGATTTTCTGCATGGACGAAGCAATGGGCCCTTCAGGGCCCCGATGCCGAGTGGCGGCTTCAGCCGCCGAACGAGGGCCGCGGTCGCCTTTGAGCGGGGCACCAGCCCGGCCCTCATTCGGACGCACATCCGCATGGGAGGTGGGGCTGGGGTCATCGAGGCTCGGGGTTACAGGAGACGGCGCCGGAGGAACTCGCAGCCTGGGCCAGCGCCCGCAACGTGGCGTGGCCGCTGCCGACGGCGAAGAGCGCCCCGCCGAGTGCCAAGCCGGCGGGCAGTGCGCCTGAGAGCAAGCAACCGGCAGCGTGACCGCCGGACCGTGGGACCAGTTTCGCTTCTGTCATTGTGAGGTGCGTTGGTAGGACCGACGAGACAATCTCGTGGCAGGCGGGCGGGATTGCTTCGAGCCCGGCGACCGCAAGGGAGTCCTTTAGGGCGCAGGCGCCGGGGCCCTCGCAATGACAGAAGCCTCCTTCCACCCTCCTCCGCAGCTCCTCATCCCGCACCGCAATCCCTCAATCAACGGCCAACCGGCAATCGCCAATACTCCACCTCTGGCGGGATAAGAGACAGGGCCCCCCTCGCAGTTCACTACCTGCTTACTACCGAATAAACCCCGAATCTGCTAGATTCCTCCCTCGATGGGTGTCTCTGGTCGTCTCAAGGTGCTATCAGCAGGGGGTGCAGCATGAGTGCGAAGCTTCCGGAACGCGGTTTCGTGTTCTGGCCGATCGGAACCGGCGACAGCACCACGATCGCCGTCGATGGGGACTTGGTCTTTCAGGTGGACTTGCATCACCTGGTCTGCGCGGATGACGATGACAACCCCAGTGTCCCAATCATCGATGAACTCGTACGCGTTCTGCCACGTCGGGACGGCAAGCCTTATCTGGCGGGATTTGCGCTGACCCATCCAGACAAGGATCACTGCCTCGGATTTGCGGAACTGCTGACCAAAGTCGCGATTGGGGAGCTGTGGCTGACCCCTCGGGTTTTCGCCGAATACAAGCCCGACCTTTGCGATGATGCGAAAGCATTCTGGAAAGAAGCGCAGCGACGGGTGAAGGCCACGATCGCGGCCGGCGGAAACGCAAAGTCCGGAGATCGGCTCTGGATCATTGGCTATGACGAGATCTTGGAGGAGCCTCTGTTCAAGGGCTTCCCTAAGTTTCGGCACACAATTCCAGGGAACAGCATCTTCGGCCTGGACGGACAGAGACTTCGTGGGCGTTTTCGTGCGTTCATTCACGCGCCTTTCAAGGACGATGTTTCTGGGGACAGGAACGATTCCAGCCTGGGGATGCAGATCACTTTGTCGGAAGGCACCGTCCAAGGGCATGCCCTTCTGTTGGGTGATCTCTGTTATCCGACGGTGAACCGGATCTTCAAGATCAGTAAGGCGGATGACCTCAAGTGGAATGTCCTCCTCACGCCGCATCACTGCTCTAAGTCGGTCCTCTACGGGAAGGATGAAGGCGAATCCGAAGAGACCCTCAAGCAGCCCCTGGCGGATGCAATTGAGAGAAATACCGGGGCTCCGGGTTACATCGTAGCCAGCTCCTGTCCTATCCCAGCTAGCAATAAGCCCGGCGACAATCCACCGCACGCGATCGCGAAAGCGCAATACGAAGAGATTGCGCCCGATGGCTTTCTCTGCACCATGGAGCACCCCAACACCACTGCCCCTGAGCCAATTGTCTTTGGGTTCGACGCGCAGGGGCTTAGGTACCTCACCCCGAGTGCGAAGGCGACAACATCCCAAGCGGCTATGAAGTCGATCCTCGCCGCGGCGAGAGGCTCCGCAGAGCCTCCTAAGGAGCGGGTGGGGTTCGGCCGTGACGTGGACTGAGGGCCAAAGCCTAGCGCTGGAGCAACTTCGCGAGATCGAACGTAACTCGGGCGGAGCCTTCACCCTCCGCCCGATCCCTACCTCCCCGACCACATCGGGGCATCTGGAAATCGAGTTCTCCGTCTTGTGTAAGGGCCTCCCTAGGGCTCCGACGGGGATTCCGTACCGAGAGCGTGAACGCCTCGTGGCAATGATCCCACGCGACTTTCCCTATCGAGTTCCTTCCCTGTGGGTCCGCCACGAACGATTCGCCGGTCGACCGCATGTGCAGTGGAAACGGCACCTCTGCCTGTACGTTTCCACCGAGACAGAGTGGAGCCCTAGTGACGGGATGTTCGGGTTTGTTGAACGAGTATGGGCATGGCTTTGTCAGGGCGCCCTCGATCAGCTCGAC
>JBGPJS010000181.1:0-7549 GCA_041485505.1 Gemmatimonadota bacterium
CACCCTGCAGGCCGACGAGCACGAGGCGATGGCGCTCGTCGCCCGCGCCGAGCGAGTGTTCTCTTCCGAGGAACCCGCCCCCGGCGAAGGGCTGATCCACCAGTTCGAGCTGCGGCGCCGATTTCTGGCCGGCTATTCGGCGCTCCGCACCAAGGCTCCCCAGCGCCTCGCAGCCGTGTTGGGGCGGATCGCGCGCTACGAGGCCGGGCTGGGGGAAGCGGGCCTCGATCCGGCGACGCTGTCGCCTCGGGGCACAGCGCCGGAGCAGTCGCTCCGCGACCTTCTCAGGAGCCTGGCCTTCTTCATCCTTCTGCTGCCGACGGCGCTGCTGGGGACCGTCCTCCACTACCCGGCCTACCGCCTGGTCGGCGTCATCGCCACGGGCGCGTCTCGGCGGGATGACGATGTGCTGGCCACCAGCAAGGTACTGGCGGGGGCCCTGCTATTTCCGCTCACTTGGGTCGGGGTCGCGGTCACCATAGGCCTGTGGTGGGGAGTCGTGCCCGGGGTCGCCGCGCTCCTCGTCGCTCCGCTCAGCGGGTACGCGGCGTTGTCCTTCTTTGAGAGGCTGGACCAGTTCGCCGGCGGGCTCAAGGCGCTCATCTTTTCCCGGTTCCGGCGCCGGGGCTTCCTGCGGCTGGTCGCGGAGCGCCGCGCGATCCGGGAGGAGATCCTGCAGTTGGCGGCCGAGCTGGAGGGATGAAGACCCCCCGGGAAATGGACCCCATCAGTCGAGTGGTTTCACGTACCGGATGGTATCCTCGCCATACCCCAACCGGCGATACACCGCCCGGGCATGCTGGTTTTCCGTGAACACGTTCAGCGTGAGCAACCGGTACCCGCGCCCCCGGGCCCAAGCATCTCCCGCCTCAATGAGAGCGCGAGCGATACCGCGCCCCTCACCGGCCTCCGCGACGACGAGGTCCGAGATATGGCCGTGGGCCTCGTGGGTGAAATAGTCGGTGGCGGTCTCCAGATGGATGAACCCGAGCGGGGTTCCGTCCCCCTCCTCGGCGATGAAGATGGTGGAGGTCCGTGGTGGGGCCTGGAGCACCCCATCCAGCATCTGCCGCACGACCTGCGTCATCAGGACAGGATCCCGCCAGCGGGGCGGCCCGAACTCCACCAGGCGCGGCACCATGGCGAGAATGGAATTGCGATCGCGCGGCTCGGCGGGACGGACGTGAAGCTCACGGCTGGATGTCATCCCACCTCCCGGATTTCGTTGTCGCAGGTGCGGCATTCCAGAGACGTCCCGAGTCGCGTGGCACGACCTTCGGCGCTCACTACCCAGGGCCGGAGCTGCCACGGGGGATCATGCCGAACGTGCTGGCCGTGGCCGCATTCCAACTCGGCCACCCAGTGGGCCTCATCGTCTTGATGATACCCGACGATCTTCCGGTTCATCGACGCTACTCCCAGTCATCTCTTTTCTGCGGTGTAGATCTTGTTCACGATCCTCCACTTCCCTTCGAACTTGAGAAGGGAGATGTAGTCGGTGTAGCGGGAGCCGGGATAGTCCTCCACCACTTTCACCGACGCCGCATCCCGGGTGATATCCACCTGGGCAATGCGCAGCTCCCCCTCTTCCTCCTTCCCCGCGCTCTCGGTGAATCCCTGGTACCATTGCGCCTGGGTCAACTGGCCGAGTGTCCCCTCCTGCTTCACGAAGAACAGCTTCGCCTCGGGCCCGAACGACTGTTTGAGGCTCTCGACGTCGTTGAATTTGAGGCCGTGGAGATAGTGCTCCACCACGGCGCTGACAACTGCTTCTTCAGGGGCCGCCTGGGCCGCCGCGACCGCAGGAGCCATCGCAAGGAGGGTGGCGGTCAGGTGATTCCGGAAAGCATGGAAATGGTCAGGTCCTCTTGAAGAGCCGGTTGGGGTGGGGTTCGTCATACCTCGATACGGAGGCGGGGCAGGCTCCGGTCCTCGTGTGCCACCGCGGCCGAAGTGGCGCCAATCCGCTCCGCACCCATCCGCAGGTAGAACCCCTCGGCGTTGGGATCGGCTTCGATGAAGATCGTCCCCGCTCCGGCGGCGCGGACTTCGGCGAGCGCCTGCCCGAACAGCTGGCGCCCGAATCCCTGGCCCATCGCGCCGGGAGCGATCCACAGATGCTCCAGTTGCCAGTCCGGGCCCTTCGGCACCAGCGCATAGAATCCGAGAACGACGCTCTCGTTCTCGAGGAGGGTCACTCGGTGGCGCCCGATGAATTCGGGGGTCAGCGTCAGCGCCTCGCGCCACTCGGCCATCCACTCCGGCGGATATCCCCAGGACTGCTTGGAGGCGTGGGCCAGCGCCGTGAGGGCCGCGGCATCTTGTGGGGTTGCCTTGCGGAATCGCGGGGACGTCATGACGATGGGTTGATCCGTTCCCGGGTCCAGAACACGAAGTCGGTTACTGCGGGCTCGGCCCCGGCGGAGCGGATCAGCTGGGCGATCTGCCCCCGGTGGTACCAGGAGTGACCGAAGAGCTGGGTGAGGATGTCCTCGACGCTGTTGCGGTACCACTCGCCCTCGAGACTCTGATACTCGAATACCCGCGACAGCTCCGCGTCGCCGAGCCGGGCCAGCCACTCCGACCAGGCGACCTGCATTTCCTCCAGGGCTGGCCTCAATTCCTCCACTGTCTTTCCGATAGGAAAGATCTCACGGAGGCGCCGGTCGCTGGCCCCGAATCGGGACAACCAGAGCCATCGGGCCGCGACCAGATGGGCCAGCAGGTCGATCGCCTTCTGGATCGTGGGTGAGGGCCCCTGCACCGGGATTGCCTCGCGCAGAGAGGCCAGGACCTTGGCGTGACAATCCTGCTCGTACGCAAACCAGCGGCGATAGCGATCGGCGGTGCTCATGGTCATGTCAGTACACCCTCCCGCCTAACGGGATATCGCGCTCCACGCTCAGCAATACCACGCGTCCCGCCTCATCGGGCAGGCCGAGCACCAGCACTTCGGAGGGAAATCCCGCGATGTTGCGGGTCCCCAGGTTGACCGCCGCGATCACCAGCCGGCCGGCCAGCTGATCGGCGGCATAGAGCTCGGTGAGCTGTGCGCTCGAGGTCTTCCGGCCCAGCGGACCGAAGTCGAGCCAGAGCTTGAAGGACGACTTACGAGCTTTCTCGTTGGGCTCCGCCCGCAGGATCCGGCCGACGCGGAGGTCCAGGGTGGCGAAGGCGTCAATGGCGGTCATAGGGTTCTCAGTGCTGAGTGCTCCGTGCCGGGTGCTAGGTGCAAAGCGGAGACTGACTGGTGTCATCCTGAGCAGAGCGAAGGATCTCGTCGCCTTCGAGCAGATCCTTCGTCGCTTTGCTCCTCAGGATGACACTACTTCTCAGTATTCAGCACTCAGCACTTAGAACTAGCCTAGCGCCTGAGCCAGATCCTCAATCAAATCGTCCACATGCTCCAACCCGATCGACAGGCGGAGGAGATCCTGCGGCGTCGCAGTTCCCGGCGCTTCCACCGAGGCCCGGTGCTCGATCAGGCTTTCGGTGCCGCCTAGACTGGTGGCACAGGTGAAGACCCGGACCCGCCCGACGGCGGCAATGGCAGCCTCCGGTCCCCCCGCTACCTGAATCGAGAGCATCCCACCGAACCCCGACATCTGTCGCGCCGCGACGGTATGTCCCGGATGAGCGGAGAGTCCGGGATAGTGCACGGTCGCCACCTTCGGGTGTTGACTCAAGAAGGTCGCGATCCGCATCGCGCTGGCAGTCTGGACTCGGACTCGGCAGGGCAGGGTGCGGATCCCCCGCTGGACCAACCAGGAGTCGAAGGGGCTGGGCACCGCGCCACCGACCTTCTGAATCTTCTGAATCCGTTGGAAGAACTCGTCCGCCGCGCGGGTCACGACCACCCCGCCGGTGACGTCGCTGTGGCCGCCCAGGTATTTGGTGGTGGCGTGTACCACGAGATCGGCGCCGAGGTCGAGTGGTCGCTGCAGAAGGGGAGTGGCCCAGGTGTTGTCGCAGACCAGACGGGCGCCCGCCCCATGGGCGATCTCGGCAAGCCGGGAGATGTCCGTGACCTTGAGCATCGGGTTTGACGGTGTTTCCGTCCAGACCAGCCTGGTGGTGGGGCGCACGGCCCGCTCGGCCAGGGTGGGATCCGACAGATCCGCGAAGCTGGTTTCGAGTCCCCATCGGGCGAAGATCTCGCGCAGTTGAACCCCGGTTCCATAATAGGCATCGGTGGGCGCGAGCACATGGTCACGGGGGGAAAGGCTTTGAAAGATGGCCGAGGTGGCCGCGAGCCCGGAGGCGAAGGCGGCGGCCGCCGCTCCTCCCTCGAGGACGCACAGAGTCTCTTCCAGGCTGATCCGGTTCGGGTTGCGATCGCGGGAATAGACGTATCCCTTCGGCAGGCTTCCATCGGGGCCGTGCTCGAAGGTGGTGGAGAGCACGATCGGTGGCGCCACCGCGCCGGTCGCAGGGTCCACGGCGTGCCCGGCGTGGACGGCAAGGGTTTCGATTCTCATGGTGGGGAGAGTAGCAGGGGAACAGCGGATGTGGCAAACTCGGGGTAGCCGTTAGCCGTTAGCCGTTAGCCATTAGCCGTTAGCCGTTAGCCGTTAGCCGTTAGCCGTTCGCCGTTCGCCGTTCGCCGTTCGCCCAGCCCGGCGCCCATAGCCCTGATCACGGGGAACAGGGAACGGGGCACGGGGCACGGGGCACGGGACACAAGACCCTATGGCGCTGAATCAATCGCCGCCGCTTCCGCATTGAGCGGGCCGATATCCGGCGTGGGGCCCACCTCCGGGACCCGGCCGAGCGCCGGTTTGGGGACCAGCGTGGACAGCAGCCGCCCCAGCCGCTTGGAGGTGGCCTCCAACGCGAACGGCTTGATCAGGTAATCCGTGATCTTGAGATCCAGCAGTCGGAGCACGGTTTCCTTGTCGTTGGAGGCGGAGATCGCCACGATCGGAAGCGCGGCGTGTTCCGGACGGGCCCGCAGCGACTGGATCATCGTCACCCCGTCCATCACCGGCATGCACAGATCGCAGATCACCAGATCGGGTGACTCCCGGGTGATGACCTCGAGGCCCTCCTCCCCATTCGTCGCCTCGTAGACGCTCCAGGACGTGAACCGCGCCAGCAGACGCTTGAGCTTCAGCCGGGCCACCCCGTCATCCTCCACCACGACCACTTTCATGACCGTCTCTCCTCGGTGCTCAGAGCGTGAGCCAATCCTCGTTATCGTCCGGCGGGCAGGGTGCTCGAGGCGCGCTGGCCCTCCAGCAGCCGCCGCACCGTCTGGGTCAGCTCCACCAGTTCATAGGGCTTGTTCAGGAACGCGTCGGGCACCAGAGCCCCTTCGGGGGGGGCACTATCATCACGGGAGTACCCGCTGGTGAGAATCACCGGCAAAGTGGGAACCCGGCGCTTCAGCTCTCCCAGCACCTCCCACCCTGACATCCTTGGCATCTTCACGTCCAGCACGACGAGGCGGATGCGTGACTCGTCGCGGCTATAGGCCCGGAGCGCATCGAGGCCATCGACCGCTTCGATGACGGTATAGCCGCAAATCTCCAAGGCCTGGCGGAGCGGCCGCCGGACCGGCGCTTCGTCATCCACCAGGAGAATGGTGCCGGTGCCGGGCTCCGGCTCCCCCTGGAGCGAAGGGATCCGGGACGGGGCGGCCTCAAAGGTTCGGGGCAGAAAGATCTGGAAGGTGGTACCGCTCCCGTGCGAACTCTCCACCGCGATGCCCCCCTCGTGCTGGCCCAGCACGCTGTAGGCCGTTGAGAGTCCCATACCGGATCCACGTCCTGATTCCTTGGTCGTGAAGAACGGCTCGAAGATCCGGGGCAGCACGTCGGGCGAAATGCCCCGTCCCGTGTCGCTCACGTCGATCCGGAGGTAGGCCCGGCTGGCGGGTCCCTTGGGAACGCCGTTGGTCCAGGTGCCGGCCGAGGTTCGCGTGGTCGTGATGCTGAGCACACCGCCGTCGGGCATCGCCTCGATGGCGTTGTAGCCCAGGCTTACCACCAGGTCGGTCAGCTGCTCGAGGTCGGCGGCGACTCGCCAGTCGTCATGATCCAGCCGGGTGACGAAAGTGATGCGGGGGTCAAGGTCCTTGTTCAGGATCTGCTTCGCCTCCGCGACGATGCTCGCGGGGTCCAGTGGCTGGCGCCGGCTTTGGGCCGGCCGCGCGAAATTGAGCAGGCGCCGCACCAGGCGAGCCGCGGCGCGGGTGGCCTCCATAGCGGACTGGAGATCGGCCGGTACACTGTGGCCCGCGGTGGTCAGCTGGAGCCGGGCGGCCTCGATGCTGCCGCTCACCGCCGCCAGGGCGTTGTTGAAGTCGTTGGCGATCCCCGCGGCGAGGGTCGCCACCGCGTTCATCTTGACCGATTCGCGAACCTGAAATTCCTGGAACTCCCGACGCCCGGTTTCCCGCACCACTACGACCCAGCGGGTGTCCACTGGTCCTCCCTCGAGCGCCGTCACCGAGGTCTCACAGAGAAACTGGGTCCCGTCGGGCCGGGCACCCCGGGAATGGTCGAAGCGTTGAGGCCCCTCCCAGCGCGCCGCCTGCAGCACTTCGGAGAGTCCTCCCCGTGGCGCTCCGGTCCCCAAGGTCACCAGCCGGTCGAGGCTGTGGCCGACGAGTTCGGCCACCGAGCGCCGGAAGGCACGGGCGGCCGCGGTGTTGGCATCGAGAATCGCACCGGCGCCGTTGACCAGGAGAATCCCCTCTGGAATGGCTTCAACCAGGGCGCGCCCCTCGAGGTGCAGGGTGGTCTCGACCCGGTCGCTTGCGCCGTCAGCCTGGGCGCCGAGGCCCAACTGGCGCTCGATCACTCCCAGCCGAGCCCGGAAAGTCTGACTGTCGAGCGGCCGCACCAGGTAGCCGTCCGCGCCTGCGGCGAGCGCCGCCTGTATGTGCCGAGGTTCCGCCGGATCCACCAGGATGAGCACGACCGGTCTGACGGACGCACCGCTGCGGCGGATCCGCCGGCAGATCTCGAAGCCATCCAGCCCGCTCGAGCGGCCGTCGAGAATGACCAGCGGCACCGGCTCGTCGGCGAACGCCTGCCAGGCAGCGGTGGAGTCGGGAAGGCTGACGACCTGGCAGCCCCGCTCGCTCAGGATTTCTTCGCAGAGGGCGCGGGCCGCCGGATCCGCCACCGAGAGCAGCACGCTCGGGCGGGCATCCCGCCGGGGCTCAGGCGGAGACACGCTGCGACTGCCGCTCTTGGGGATCGGCACAGATGTCGTTGAGGATGCGGACCAGATCGGCGAGCTCGTAGGGCTTCTGAAGCGCCGGACAGTTGCCGCGGGCCAGGAAGGCCTGGGTCTCGGGCCGCATCATGTCGCCGCTCGTGAAGATGATGCGCCGGGCCATCGCCGGGAATTCGCTCCGCACCAGGTCGTAGAGTTCCTCGCCGCTCAGCCCCGGCATCCGGAGGTCGGTGACCACCACGTCATACTGGGTGGCGCGGAGGGCGGTCACGGCGGCGCGGGCCGTGGGGACGGCGGTGACCCGGTAGCCTGAGCGCTGCAGGAATCGGCCAACGCTGCGCCGGATTCCCGGTTCGTCGTCCAC
>JBGPJS010000182.1:0-7546 GCA_041485505.1 Gemmatimonadota bacterium
CTACGCCGGCCTGGCCGACGCCTACGAGCTGCTCAGCATCGGGTTCAGCTCCAAGCCCCCGGTGGAGTACCTGGCGCAGGCGAAGGCGATGGCGCTGAAGGCTCTGGAAATGGACGACACCCTCGCCGAGGCGCATACCTCGCTGGCCTACGCCCGCTGGCTCGGGGACCTGGACTGGTCAGGGGCGGAGCGGGAATTCAGGCGCGCGCTCGAGCTCAAGACGAGCTATGTCATGGCCCACGAGTGGTACGCCGAGTACCTGGCCGCGCTGGGCCGGTTCGACGAAGCGGTGGCGGAGATCAAGCGCGCCCAGCAGCTCGACCCGCTTGGGGTCCCGGTGAACCGGGCCGTGGGATGGGTACTCTATTTTGCGCGCCGCTACGATGAGGCGATCGAGGAGCTGCGAAAGACGCTGGCGATGAATCCGGACTTCCTGGGCGCCCGGATCGTGCTCTGGTGGGTGTATGTCGCCAAGGGAAGATACCCGGAGGCGATCGCCGATATCCGGAAGGAGGTCGAGCGCCCCGGACTGCGCACCGTGAAGAAGCTGATGTTGGGATACGCCTGCGCCGCCTCGGGGAATCGCGAGGAGGCCAATGGGATTCTGTGGGGACTGGAACCCAAGCTGGCGGGTGATAACCGATTGGCCTTGTTGTCGGCCCTCCTGTTCACGGCGCTGGACATGAAGGATCGGGCGTTCCAGCAGCTGCATCGGGCTTACGAGCTTCGAGAGCCCGGCCTGCTGCTCCTGAAAGTCGCCCCCTGGCTCGACCCCCTGCGGTCGGACCCGAGGTACGGCGGGTTGATGGAGAAACTGGGGCTCGGCTGACCCCTCCTCCTTCCCGGGACCTGGTGATACCAGCTGACCAATTCGCGGTCGACGACGCGGGGACGCAATGAAAATCGAGGTCGCCCGTGAGGGAGGCTCCGCCGTCCTTAGGCTGGAGGGACGCCTGGATCGGGAAGGGGCCGAACACCTCTCCGACACCCTGGAGGCCCTCCTCCAGGAGGGTGCCCGATCGCTGAGCCTCGACTTCTCCGGCGTCACCTACGCCAGCTCGGCGGCCCCCAAGGTCCTGGCCCGCTGGCAACAGGAGCTGGCCGTCCTCCGAGGCGAAGTGCGGCTGACCTCGCTGCCGCCGGCGGTGCAGGAATTGTTCGCCCTCGCCGGATTGGGGTCCGGGGTGCCGGGAATCGGACGTCCCGGCTCTGGACCGGTCGATCTCCGGCAGTCTTCCTGGCAGTCCCGGGCCGACTTCGAAACCAGCGGCCAGTACGAACTCACCTCCAGCGTTACCCAGGGCACCCTGACCTGTCACCTGCACGGCGACCCCGATCAGCTTACCCGCACCTCCTTTGGACCGGACGAGTGCAGTGTCGTGGCCCTTACGGACGGCGGCTTCAGCCTCGGCCTCGGCGCCATCGGGGGAAGCTCCCAAGAGTGTCACGAACGGTTCGGCGAGCTGGTCGCGGTGGAGGGCTGCATCGCGTACTTCCCCACCGATGGGGCCGTGGCAGCGGACTACCTGGTCGGGGGCGGGCCGGTGGTCCCCCGGGCAGTGCTGGCATCCGGTCTCAGCTGCGAAGGCGGATTCTCTCACCTGGTGCGATTCACCCTGCGGCCCGAAGCGGAGGAGATTCCCCTTTCCGAGTTGGCGGGCATCGGTCTCGACGCCGTCGGCGGGCGGGTCGCTGGACTGGTGATCGTCGGCGAGACGGCTGGGCTCTCCGGGGCCAGGCTCCGGGGCTCGCCTCTGGGCGTTGCGGCCCCGGAGCGGTTCGAGCTGTCAGCTCTCCGCGAGTGGCTGCTGTTCGCTCCGGAGCGTACCCACGCCAGGACGACGACCGTCATTGCCGGGGTGGTTGCCCGGGCACCGGCGGGCCCCATCGCGGCCCATCTCCGCCCGCTCGCCGGGACGGGGCCGAAGACGCTCTATGGGCATTTTCACGCCGCGGTTTTCTCTTACCATCCGGTCCCCCAACGCACGGTGGAGCTTACTGCGGTGGTAAGGGGGCTCTTCGCGAACCATCAACTCCGCGATGTCTTGCACCTGGTATGGGATGATCGGGGTGATGCCGGGGTGGGGGAGAGCGCCCTGGTTCGCGGTGTCGGCTGGGTCGGACCCATCACCCAGGTCTGTTGAGCTCCTGAGGAAGCTCGGCACCAGGCGCGGATCACTCTTCTGTCATCGAGAGAGCCTGCCCCAATGCGACCCGTTATCCCGACCTGGGGGTTTCCGTGACTTCCGTGTGGGAGTTACTGGCGGACACTCTGGGCGAGCGCTACTCGCTCGAGCGCGAGCTCGCGCGGGGCGGAATGGCGAGCGTACACCTCGCGCGCGACCTCCAACAGCAACGGTTGGTGGCCATCAAAGTCATGCACCCTCGGGTGGCCAACGCCCTTGGCGTCGAGCGATTTCGCCGCGAAATCGAGATCGCAAGCTCGATGACTCACCCGCTCATCGTGCCGCTCTACGATTCTGGAAACGCCGGCGACCTGCTCTACTACATCATGCCGTATGTCGAAGGGGAGTCGCTCTACCAGCGGCTGGAGCGGGAACGACGGCTCGCTCCCGAGGACGCGCTCCGGATCACCCACGACGTGGCCTCGGCCCTGGGATACGCCCACAGCCGCGGGGTGCTGCACCGCGATGTGAAGCCCGAGAACATCCTCCTGGCGGGAGGCCGGGCGCTGGTCGCGGATTTCGGGCTGGCCCGGGCCATCGGCGCCGCCGACTATCAAAAGCTCACCGAGACCGGCGTCATCGTCGGTAACGCCTACTACATGAGCCCGGAGCAGCTCCGCGAAGATCGTGACATCGACCAGCGGGCCGATATCTACGGTCTGGGATGCATCCTGTATGAGATGCTGACCGGCGGACCGCCGTTCACCGGCCCGTCGCTCAAGGAAGTGGCGATTCGGATCCTTCGGGCCCCGGTACCATCGGTCCGGCCGCTCGTCCCCAGCGTACCACCGGCGGTCGATCAGGCCATCAGCCGGGCGCTTGCCAAGTCCGCGGCCGACCGATTCGCAACCATGCAGGAGTTCGCGGCCGCGCTTCCCTCCGCGCTTTGAGGATTGAGCCCCGCCCCAGCACCGATTTACCCTCCTCGCCCATTGGACCGGGAGGGCCGTTCGGTTACGGAGCGCGCTGCTACCTGCTACCCGCTACCTACTACCTGCTTGCTGGGCCCAGCGGCGCGTTGTCGGCGACGGAGGTAAGCCGTATTTTCCGAGCATGACCCACGCTCCCGATCGCTGCCAGGTATTTCGTCAGCTGCATCAGGCCGGCTGCTTCGTGATCCCGAACCCCTGGGACCTTGGCAGCGCCCGCCTTCTGGTTCAACTCGGCTTTCCGGCGCTGGCGACCACCAGTTCCGGATTCGCCTGGTCCCTCGGCCGGCCCGACAACCACGTCTCGCTAGCGGAAGCCCTGGTTCATCTTCGCGCCATCGCCGAGGGCGTCGGCGTACCGGTCAACGCGGACTTCGAGGGCGGTTTCGCCACGGACCCCAGCGAGGTTGCGGCCAACGTCGCCGCGGCAACCGGCACCGGGATCGCCGGCCTCTCGATCGAGGACTCGACCGGTGAGGCCGCGCGCCCACTCTTCGAGTTCGATCTGGCGGTCGAACGCATCCGGGCGGCGCGACGGGCCATCGATGCCAGCGCCACTGGAATTCTGCTCACCGGCCGCTCCGAGGGTTTCCTGGTCGGACGTCCGGACCTCGGGGAGACCATTCGGCGGCTGACCGCCTATGCCGACGCCGGGGCGGATTGCCTCTACGCCCCGGGGATCCGCTCCCAAGCCGACATCAAGGCCGTCGTCACCGCCATTGCGCCCAAGCCGGTCAACGTCCTGGTGGGCAGCGATTTTACCACCGTCGCCGAGTTAGCCGAGCTCGGCGTCCGGCGGATCAGCGTGGGGGGAGCCCTGGCCAGCGCCGCCTGGACCGGCTTTCTCGACGCCGCGAAGGAGATTGCCGGTGCGGGGACCTTCGCTCGGCTGGGTCGGGCGATTCCGTTCGCCGAAATCAATGGATTGTGGGATTGAGGGATTGAGGGATTGAGGGATTGAGGGATTGAGGGATTGAGGGATTGGGGGGTCGAACCATCCTTCCAGCCCACGAGCGAAGAGCCTTGTTCCGTCTGGGAACCGCCTGCTCACTGCTCACTGCTTACTGCCTACTATCATGGTGCTGATGAATGGACCTCAGGCGGCGCGATACCCGCTTTTCCCCCAGCGTCGCTATCATCCCGTCATGGCCACCAAAGTCTACCGGTTTTCCCTCGGCGCTCCGGCGAACCCGCTCTCTGGCCTCTGGCGGGTGTGGACCCACGAGGACGAAGTGCACGTCGCCGTGCGCACGACCCGCGAGGAAGTCGTGCTGACGGTCTACCCCACCGGCCGCTGGCGCATCGCCGTCGGAACCGTGGTGAGTCGCTGGACCCGCCCGAAGGAATTCCGCCCCGGGTGGACCCGGGGCCCGGATCTGGTCATTCCGTATAGCGCCACTTCCGTCCGATCTCCGGAGAACCAACCGAATGCCGTTGAGCCGGTGGCGTGGCTGCCGCCGCCAACGCCACTGCACCTGGCCCGGTTCACTCTCCTCTTCGCCAGTCCCCGGGCCCTGGAGGGTCGGTGGCGACCTCCGGATACGCCGGGTACCCAGAGCGTCACGGTGCTCCCCCTCCGCACCACGGGGAGCCTCCACCTCTGTCGGCTGGACGAGCCGCTCGACCCTGACGAACTTGCCGACTTGGTACCGGCCGCGAGCGATGCCTCGTCCGGTCGGTCCCAGGGGCCCAGTCCAGGATCGATGGGGTTTGCGGTGGTCGTCAGCGCGGACCAGGCCGGTCACCCTTCGCTCCGGGAATCACACGCCGTGTTGTGAAGCCGGCTCCTCCACCACCGCCTGGGCCATTGATCGACCGGCTTCTCCAGCCCACGGGCAAGGAACCACGCCTGGCCTGGGAACCGCCTGCTTACTGCTCACTGCTCACCGCTCACTGCTCATTCATGGTGTGGGTGAATTGATGGTTGCCCACGCCCTCCCATGCCGGTTGTGGGAACCCGAGGCCCCACCCCTTGCCCGCCATCCGTACGAACAACTACATTCGTACGGACATCGCCTCAGGAGCCCATCGTGGCCACCAAGATTCGCCGAATCACCTCTCATCCGTCTCGCAAGGGAAAGGTTCGCAAGGAGTTCTGGCTGGACCCTTCGCTCCTCCGCGAAGCGAAGGCCGTGCTCGGTGCGGCCACGGAACGCGAGGCGGTGGAAATGGCGCTCGACCTGGTCGCCTTTCGCGACGAACTCGTCCGGGGCGCCCGCGCCTTGCGAAGCCTCAAGCTCGCGGCGCCGGACTGAGTCGTGCCGGGAGACCGGGCGGCGCCGAATTACGTCCTCGACACCAACTGCTTTATCGATGCCAGCCACGACCCCGCGGCGGGGGCCGCGTTCGAGGCGTTCTGCGCTGTCGCGGCACCCCGCCTCTATCTGAGCGCGGTGGTCGCGGCCGAACTTCGAGCAGGGGCCTCGGATGACCGTCGCCAACGGGCGCTCGAACGGGACGTGCTCGCCCCCTATGAGCGCCGTGGGCGGATCCTGGTGCCCTCTCAAACCGCCTGGCAGGTGTTGGGGACCACATTGGCGGCGCTGGGCCGTCGCGAGGGTTTGGAGTTGCGACGCGTCTCCCGTGGTTTCGCCCTCGACATTCTGTTGGCCTACTCCTGCCGCGAGCGTGGGGCTACTCTCGTTTCACGCAACCTGACGGATTGCCGACGGATCGCGCGGGTCTTCAGCTTCGAGTTTACGGCTCCCTACCCGACCATTCCGGCACCGTGACGCTTCGGTCCGCCCCGTCAAGCCGTGAGCGGTAAGCGGTGAGCCCAATATCGGAACGCCCCGCTTATCCCTGAAGGGACTCCCTTCGGTCGCCACTCGTCGCTCCCTGTCTTCGAAAACAACTCTGCCGTCGACGGTAACAACCATCGGCGGCAGAGGACCTGAACCCGCGAACCCGACAACCATCCCGTTCACTGACTAGCCGGCTTGACTTCAGCGGCCGCGGCGGAGGCCGGCGGTGCCACCTTGCCCTTGGGCCAGGCCACGTCCCGGGCGCTCTTCCACGCCGCCAGCAGCTCGGCGTCTTCCCGGAACCGAAACCGGTTCATGGTGTCGAGCTGCTCCACGATCTGCATCAGCTCATCGGTCACCGCCGTGAGATCGGCCCGGGCGCCGACATGGGCGGTGATACCGCCGTGCTTGTCATTCACCACCTTCTCGTACCCGGCCACCGCCTGAGTCAACTGATCCAGGAAGTTGTCCGGCATCCCATACTTGATCAGGATGTCCTTGTGGGCGGTGGCCTCGCTCACCGCGACCTGCGCCGAGGTGAGGAAGGTCTGGTGCTTCACGTTGGGGCGGGGGAGGTGGAGCCGAGCCCCGACTTCCGGCACTTCCACCGAGGCCGCCTCCGCGATCCCGACCAGGAACTGCAGCTGGGGGTGAATCGTCGATCGGCTCGCGCTCTTGTTCACCACCGACGCGCGGACCGTGAGACGGCCGGCGCGCTCCTGCCGGGCCATGGCCTGCGCCCGGATGGACCCTTCCTCCAACCGCGCAACGGCGGCGGTGAAGCCGCCATTGTCGAGCAGATGGTTGCGACAGCAATCGAGGACCCGCGCAACCATCTCCAGCTTCCGCCGAATGAGATCTTTCATACGGCGCTCCTTTCTTGACTCCGGTACGGGGCGCCGGTTGAGGCGGCGACCCTGACTAGTGATGAGACGGCACCGGATCGATCGCCTCAACCGCCGACCGGCCGTGCGGGGGTGAACGCGAACTCTGTGCCAGCCGGTTCGACGCGATCGGTGGGATCAAAGGAGCCCCTGACTATTCCGACGCAGCGATTGGTCGGGTTGTTCAAGCGACCGGCACTGCTGTCGAAGCGATCGGCAGCGGTGGCAATGCTGTTGGCAATGTTGTCGAAGTCATGGGCAGGGATGGAAATGTTGTTGGCAATGCTGTCGGGGTCGCGGGCAGCGCTGTCGAAGCCATCGGCAGGACCGGGAAAGTCACCGGCAATGTTGTCCAAGTCGTTGGCAGGATAGGAAATGTCAGTGGCAGCGGAGGAAATGTCTCGGGCAGGACCGGGAAAGGCGCGGGCAGGGGCGTACAAGGAGCGGGCAGCGCCGGAAATGTCGTTGGCAATCTTGTCTAAGGCGCCGGCAATGCCGGCAAAGTGGTTGGCAATGCCGGGAAAGTCGGTGGCAATCGGGGAGAACTCGTTGGCGGTATCGCGTAAGTGATTGCCAATGCTGGAGGAGTCAACGGTAGTGGGGTCCGGGTCGTCGTCAGCGTGGGTGGGGCCAGGTGGGGTGCACATTCATTTGTAGATGAAAGTAGTGTGCAGATATTTGTGTAAACGAGCCGGCGTTGGCTCCAACGAAAAGGCCATCGTCTAACTTCTCTGGGAGAACAGAAAACCAACCACGGGGTGACAGCCCCGAACCCAGAGGAGAGAGCCGATGGCCTTCGAGGA
>JBGPJS010000183.1:0-7533 GCA_041485505.1 Gemmatimonadota bacterium
CCGACGCCATCTATCTGGCGCGTCACGTCGCCCTTCGCGCCGGGCTTCCCATCGAGGTCCCCGCGGTAACGGTCAATCGGCTCTGCGGCTCCGGGTTCGAGGCGATCATCCAGGGAGCTCAACAGATCCTGCTCGGCGAGTCCCGCGTAGTGCTCGCCGGCGGGGCGGAGTCGATGAGTCAGGCGCCCCACGTGGTCCGCGGCGCCCGCTGGGGAGTGCGGCTTGGCCCGTCGGCGCCATTCGAGGACCTGCTCTGGGAATCGCTCAAGGACCCGCAATGTGGATTCTCGATGGCGGAGACGGCGGAGAATCTGGCGGACAAGTATCAGATCCCGCGGCAGGCGGTGGATGAGTACGCCCTCCGGAGCCAGATGGCGGCCAAGGCCGCGTGGGCGTCCGGCGCCTTCAAGGACGAGATTACACCCGTCCCAATACCCAACCGGAAGACCAAGCAGAGTGATCTATGGGTCGCCGATGAGCACATGCGCCCGGACACGACCGCGGAGGGCCTCGGCAAGCTCCCGGCCTACTTCAAGAAAGACGGGGTGGTGACCGCTGGAAACGCCTCCGGGATCTGCGACGGCGGTGCCGCGGTGGTGATCGCCGGAGAAGACTACGTGGCCAGCAAAGGCCTGAAACCGATTGGCCGCCTGGTGGCGTGGGCCGTCGTCGGGGTGGAGCCCAAGTACATGGGCATCGGGCCCGCGCCGGCCGCGCGCAAGGTGTTGGCCAAGGCGGGCATGAAGCTGAAGCAGATGGACCTGGTCGAGGTGAACGAGGCCTTTTCGGCCCAGTACCTGGCGGTGGAGCGGGAGTTGGGCCTGGACCGGGACCGCACCAACGCCGAGGGAGGGGCCATTGCAATCGGCCACCCGCTGGCCGCGAGCGGCACCCGGATCACGCTGCATCTCATCCACGCCCTTCGCCGCAAAGGGAAGAAGTACGGCCTCGGCAGCGCCTGCATCGGCGGCGGCCAGGGGGCGGCGGTTATTGTTGAGGCGTATTCGTGATTGGCGGTTGACGATTGATGACTGACGATTGGAACCGCGCACCTCACGATCGTGAATCGGCAATTGAGAATCGACAATCTTCAATCAGAATTCCCCGGGAGGACCCATGGGACTAATCGAGATCCTCGCCATTGCGGCGGTGGCATACTCCCTCGGCAGCCTGCGCGTGCTCAAGCAATACGAGCGGGGCGTGACCTTCCTCCTGGGCCGCTACACCGGCACCAAGGGCCCGGGGCTGACGATCGTGCCGCTCCTGCTCGCGCACATGAAGCGGGTCTCACTCCGGATCGTGGCGCTGGACATCCCACCCCAGGACGTGATCACCCGGGATAACGTCTCGGTCAAAGTGAACGCCGTGCTCTACATGAAAGTGAAGGAGCCGGACAAGGCGATCATTGTGATCGAGAACTACCTCTACGCTACCAGCCAGCTGGCGCAGACCACGCTGCGCTCCGTCCTGGGCGAGACCGAGCTCGACGAGCTCCTGGCTGATCGCGAAAAGATCAATGGCATCCTCAAGAAGATCATCGACGAGCGGAGCGAGGCCTGGGGAATCGAGGTCTCGGCGGTCGAGGTCAAGGACGTCGATCTGCCCAAGGAGATGAAGCGCGCCATGGCTCGGCAGGCCGAGGCGGAGCGGGAGCGGCGGGCCAAGGTCATCGCGGCCCAGGGCGAGCTGCAGGCCTCCCAGACCCTTGCCGAGGCCGCGCACACCTTGGCGACGGAACCTATCTCCATTCAGCTCCGCTACCTGCAGACGGTTCAGGAGATCGCGGCGGAGAACAACTCCACTACGCTTTTCCCGATCCCGATCGAGATGTTCCGGCCGTTCATGAATCTCGGGGGGCAGAGCGGCGGCCCAGCAGAGCGGACATTGGCGAGCGGCCAGGGCAGCAGCTCCGGCGCGCTGCCGGCGCCGGATCCGTCGCTGATGTTGCCGCGGATCGAGGCAGCGCGTGCGCCAGTCCCTGATAAGAAGTCACCGGCCGCGGATGAACGCGGATGAGGCCGGACGGTGCCTGAAAATCTGCCCGCTCGCATCGATCGCGCGGCGCTCGAGCGCATCATCCAGCGGGCCGCCGAACTGCAGACCGGCGAGCGGGAAATCGGGGACAGCCTGACCCCCGACGAGGTCCTGAATCTCGGGAAGGACGTCGGGATCCCGGCGCGCTACCTCCAGCAGGCGATCCTTGAAGAACAGACCCGGTCCCCCGTCGCCCAGGCCCGGGGGGCGCTGGATCGGCTGATCGGGTCATCCGAAGTCGGCGCTCAACGGGTGGTGAGGGGTGACGGGCAAGCGGTCCAGCAGCGCCTGGCGGAATGGATGGAGGAGAACGAACTGCTCGCCGTCCAGCGACAGCTGCCGGGCCGGGTTACCTGGGAGCCGCTCCGGGGGTTCCATGCCGCCCTCCGGCGGTCCGCCGCCGCGCTCGGCGGCGGCAAGCAACCGTTCATGCTTGCCCGCGCAAGCCAGGTGGCGGTCACCGTGTCACCGCTTGAACCCGGCTACTGCCACGTGGGGCTCACCGCCTCACTCCGGCAGGCCCGTGGCTCGGTTCTGGGCGGGGTGCTTGGCCTGGGCGCTGCGGGTGTCGCCGTGACCGCGATTCTGGCGTTGATGTCGCCATTCTGGTGGGTAGCGCTGGCGCCACTGCCGTTGTTCCTCGGGCTCGCGACCGGGGTTGCGCGACGGTACCCACCGATCGCCGAGCGGGTACAGCTCGGTCTGGAGCGAGCGCTCGACCATCTCGAGCGAGGAGAGATCAAGCCCACTCATGCGCTGGCGCCACGGGCAGCCGGGGTGATCAGCCTGATCGCGGATGAGGTGAGGAAGGCGTTGAGAGCGTAGGAGCCGTTAGCCATTCGCCGTTAGCCGTTGGCGGTTTGGCCGACCTTTGAATCCCTCTTCGGAGGGTCGGGGTCGATGTTTTCGCTAACGGCTAATGACTAACGGCTAACGGCTCAGGGCAAACAGCTCAATCTTGAACCATTCTCAGGAACAGAAATGCCAGAAATCAAGAAAGTCGGCGTCCTCGGCTGCGGACTCATGGGCAGCGGCATCGCGCAAGTCGCGGCGGCGGCGGGCTACAGCACCGTAGTCCGCGAGGTGGCCCAAGGCCCGCTCGACAAGGGCAAGGCGGGTATCACCAAGTCCCTCGATAAGTTCGTGGAGAAAGGCAAGCTGTCAGCGCCAGACCGGGAGGCAACCCTGGCCCGCCTGAGCTTCGTGACGGACCTTGCCCCGCTCAAGGACTGCGACCTCATCATCGAGGCGGTGGTGGAAGACCTCGAGCTCAAGAACGGTCTCTGGAAAGAGCTGGACGCGCTCTGCCCGGCACATACCCTCTTCGCGTCCAACACGTCGAGTCTCACCATCGCGGCCATGGCCGCGGCGACGAAACGGGGCGATCGGTTTGTGGGCCTGCACTTTTTCAATCCGGTGCCGCTGATGCCCCTGGTGGAGGTGGTGCGGACCGTCACCACCAGCCAAGCCTCATTCGACCGCGCGATGGCGTTTGCCAAGAGCCTCGGCAAGGAGGCGGTGGCGGCCAAGGACAACTCCGGCTTCATTGTGAACCTGCTGCTGGTACCCTACCTCCTCGACGCCATCCGCGCCCTGGAGCGCGGGGTGGGGTCGACCGTGGATATCGACAATGCGATGAAGCTCGGTTGCGGCTACCCCATGGGGCCGCTCACCCTGCTCGACTTCGTAGGGAACGATACGACCCACAAGATCGCGGAGATCATGTTCGACGAATACCGCGAGTCCCGATATGCCCCACCGCCTCTCCTCAAGCGGATGGTGCTCGCCGGCCTGTACGGCCGCAAGAGCGGGAGGGGATTTTATGACTATTCGACCACCCCCCCGGTTCCGGTCGACCTTGGAGTTTGACACTGTTCGTAAACAGTGAACGGTAAACAGTAAACCGGACCCGCCCGTCCAACCCTGTTCACGGTTCACTGTTTACCGTTCACTTCTAACCCCGGATACTGACTCCATGCTCTTCCTCCTCCACGGCGATGCCGACCCCGGCTTTACCCTCTTCGGCTACGACCTCCCCCGGATGCACGCAGTGCTCAACGATCTGCCGGCAGCCCTGCTGGTCGCTGCCGTGCTCTTTGAGATCGGGTATCTGCTTCTCAAGAAAGATTCGCTCCGACAGGCGGCCTACTGGACCCTCATCTTCGGCGCCGTCGGGGCCGGCCTGGCGGTGCTCTCCGGCCTTGGCGCCGAGGACCATATCACCCACGGAGACGCGGTCCACGAAATCATGGAGGAGCATGAGGAGCTGGCCTTCTGGACCCTCGGCATTTTTGGCGTCGTGGCTCTCTGGCGGATTCTCCGGGAAAACAAGATGTCACAGGGAGAGCGGATCGCCGCCCTGGTTCTCGCGCTGGTGGGCACCGGGTTCCTGGTGGATACCGGCGTTCACGGCGGCAAGATGGTGTTCGATCATGGGGCCGGGATTTCCAATGAGGTCATGGAACAGGAGATGAAGGACCGGGCCGCGGGCCACCAGCACGAGGAGGGGGAGGAGCAGGAGGAGCACGAGCACGGGGACTCGGGGAAGTGAGAAATGGCCGAATAGCCGGATGGCGGAATGGCCGATTGATGGGCTCGGCAAGACCCCATTCGGCCACTCGGCCACTCGGCCACTCGGCCATTCTCCTTGTCCTCCTGGCCTGCCACACGACCACCCCCCGCCCCTACTTCGCCCCGGTCACCGGCGCCCAGACGGCGGAAATCGAGCTCAGGGTTCCGGCCGCGACGAAGCTCATTGCCGATCTGCTCACGGCCGACAGCATGCCGGTTTCCCGCATCGAGACCCGCGATGGTTTCCTCGAAACCGCATGGTTCGATACGGCCACCGGCAAGCCCACCCGGAAACGGCGACTCGGTGCCGGAGTGGTGCAGGTGAGAGCCTGGATCGATCCCACCCGCCCGGGTCACAGCCAGTTCACCATTGAGACGGTCATCCGCCCGCTGGCGGACCCCTCGGTCTCCGACCGGGAGCTGGACCAGCAGGCACCGCCGGGCCATCCCACCGCCAAGCGGGTGAGGGCGATTTGCGACACGCTGGTGAAGCAGTACGGAGACACCTCGTCGGCCAGGTAGCCCACCAATCCGCCATGGCAGCCCCGGCGACCCTTCCGCCAGCATTGATAGAGTTCATCGCCCGCTTCAACCGGGGCGAGTACTGGTCGAGCCATGAAGCGCTGGAGGAAGCCTGGCGGGAAAACCGGAGTGGCTTCTACCACGGATTGATCCTCTTCGCGAGCGCACTGGTCCATTTCGACCGCCTGAACGCCCACGGTGTCACAGCCCAGTTCGAGAAGGCGGAGCGCCGTCTCGAAGCGTACCGGCCGTCCTACCTCGGCCTTGATGTCGACCGCCTCCTGGGTCACGCCAGAGCCTGTCGTGATCTGGTGGGCGCGGGCCTTCCCCAGCCACCGTTTCACCTCGATCCACAGACCACCCTGATCCGGGGGACTGAGCCCGAATTGGAGGGCCCATGATCGCCAGAGAGGGTGGGCCGCGATGAAGGCGGCGGCCTGGGCTATCCTGAGCCTGCTGCTGATTCCGGCCATGGGTATCGCGCAGGAGAGCGCGACCCGGACGTCCGGTGTCTTTCGGCGCTATGCCGGGCAGGTGATCAAGATCGAGGTAGTGGAAACCGGGTCCGCCGCCAAGGCCGTGGTGGGATCGGGCTTCTTGGTCAGCGATAGCGGTCATATCGTCACCAACTATCACGTCGTCTCCAAGCTGGTGATCGACCCGGCGCGCTATCGCGCCGAGCTGGTGGATAGCCAGGGAGGCCGCCGCGCGGTGCGGATCCTTGCGGTGGACGTGGTGAACGATCTGGCAGTGGTGCGGGCGAACATCAGCCCGGAGCGTTTCTTCGCGCTGGTTCCGACCCCGGTCTCCCAAGGCGAGCGACTCTACTCATTGGGCCACCCCCTCGACCTGGGCCTGAGCATCGTGGAAGGAACCTACAACGGGCTCCTGGAGCACACGCTCTACCCCAAGATTCATTTCACCGGCGCGATCAACCCCGGCATGAGCGGCGGACCCACCATCACAGAGAGCGGGCAGGTTGTCGGAGTCAACGTCTCGACCGCGGGCAATGAGGTGAGCTTCCTGGTGCCGATGACGAGGGCGGCGAGTCTGCTCGCCCGGGTGCGCCAACCGGGATACACTCCGCCGGAGAAATTCCTCCCGGAGGCCGGTCACCAGATCCGAGAGTATCAGGACGCCTACCTGAAAGACCTGCTCCAGGACTCGACTCCGACCGTCACCCTGGGGCACTATACCCTCCCCACCAAGCCGGCCCCCTTCTTCAAGTGTTGGGGCGATGCCAGTCGTGAGCCGGAACACCCTTTTGAGCGGCTGGATCACCAGTGCTCGACCGACGACTACATCTTCCTCTCGGAGGACGAGTCGTCGGGGATCGTCGAGCTCCACCACCGGCTCTTCAGCAGCACGGAGCTTAACGCCTTCAGGTTCTCCGCCCTGCTGTCGAGTCAGTTCGGCAGCTCCGGTGGATTCCTGACGGGGGGTGAGGGGGATGTCACCTCCTTCCGATGCGAGACTCGCACCGTCCGGAACCGGACGCTCACCTTCCGCGCCGCGTTCTGCCTGCGGGCGTACAAGCGGCTGGAGGGGCTCTATGACGCCGTGCTCACGGCCGCTGTCCCAGGGCCGGACCGCAGCGGACTGGTCACCACCTTGACGCTGTCCGGAGTGAGTTTCAGCAACGCCCAGCGACTGGCAAAGCGATACCTGGAGAGCATCCGATGGAACCCGTAGCCTTTATCGAGGTGCTTGACCGGCGTGGCCATGTGGCGCAGCGGGTAAGGATCGACCGCTTCCCCGGGACCATCGGGCGCGGCTACCGGAACACGGTGGTCGTGGATGACGGCTACATCTGCCCCGAGCACGCCCGTCTCTCGGTGGCCGACGACGGGTCGTTGATTCTTGAGGATCTTGGCAGCGTCAACGGGATGTGGGTGTCCGCCCGGCGAGAACCCGTGATCCGTCTTCCCATCGGCGGCCGCATCGAGGTGCGGCTGGGCCACACCCTGCTGCGCCTGATCGGCTCCTCCCATGAAGTGCCCCCCGCGCTCGCCGACCGGACGACCGGAGCCGGTTTCGGCTCCCGGGTACACCCGGTCATCGGCCTGGCCCTGGCCCTGGCCGCCGCGGCCGCCACCGGCCTCAACTCCTACCTGGGCGAGTTCGATCGCGTCACCCTCGCCAAGACCGTGAGTGGGTCGCTGTGGATCCTGCCGGTTCTGGCCGCGTGGGCCGGTGCCTGGGCCCTGGCAAGCCGGGTAGTGTCCCACCGCTTCAGGTTCTTCGGCCATCTCGCCGCCGGAAGCCTGGCGCTGCTCGCCGGCCTCGGCCTCAGCAGCCTCCAAGGGTACCTCTCGTTTCTCTTCCCCGGCGGTTGGCTGGACGCGGCGGCGGGAGCGCTCGGAGGGATGGCACTGATCGGCATCCTGCTCGACCGGCATCTCGCAC